>DATELS010000258.1:0-4003 GCA_035276365.1 Thermoanaerobaculia bacterium | reverse complement strand
TCGCCGGCCATTTGTGCGTCGAAGATCACGCGGCATTCGTTCGTCGAGAACGGCGCGCGCATTCATCTCGTCTTCCGCGGCGATGAAGGCGTCGACACGGAGCAGTACATCGAGCCTGTGCGGTTGATCGCGCAGTCGCAGTCGGCGCTGTTCGGCGGACTGCCGTTCGACGAGTACCGCTTCCTCTATCACGTGCGCGACCGCTGGCACGGCGTGGAGCACGAGTCCTCCTGCTCCGTCATCGCCCGGCGCACCGCGCTCCTCGGCGCCGGTCCGGGCGACGAAGGCTACGACCACATGCTCTCCATCACCGCGCACGAGCTCTTTCACGCGTGGAACGTGAAGCGCATCCTGCCCGCGAAGTTCGCGCCGTACGACTATTGGCAGGAGACGCCGACGCGTCTCCTATGGGCGATGGAAGGCATCACCTCGTACTACGGCGAGCTCACCCTCGTGCGCTCGGGACTCTGGTCCGTCGAACGCTACCTCGAGCATCTGCGCAACGAGATCGAGACGCTGGAGAGCCTGCCCGCGCGCAAGCATCTCTCGCTCGCGCAGGCGAGCTTCGACGGGTGGCTCAGCGATCCCGCGCAGAATCACGATCACGCGAACTCGTGGTTCTCGTTCTACAACAAGGGCGAGGTCGTGTCGGCGCTGCTCGATCTCACGATGCGCCGCGCGACGAACGGCGAGCACTCGCTCGACGACGTCCTGCGCTGGCTGTGGCAGGAAGAGAATCGCGTGCTCGAAGAGGACGCGATCGAGCGCGCGGTCGCGCGGTTCGCGGACGTCGGCGACTTCTTCGCGCGCTACGTCGACGGCACGGAGTCGCTGCCGTACGAGGAGCTCTTCAGCGCAGCGGGCATCGCGTTCGCGGCCGCGGCGCCGAATCCGGAGCAGCCGTCGCTCGCGGCGAAGCTGAAGGTATCGGAAGGCCTGCTGATCGTCGACAGCGCAATGCGAGGAGGAGCGGGGATGGAGGCGGGGCTGCTGCCGGGCGATGAGGTGATCGCGCTGCAGGGCACGCGCACATCCAGCGCCGCCGCGCTCGCGAGCGCGTTGCGCGCGCTGCCGATGGGCGAAACCGCGGAGCTGCTGATCGCGCGCGCGGGCGTCACGCGCGCGCTCTCGCTCACCGCACGTCCCGATCCGCGTCCGCACATTGCTTTGCGTGTTGAAGGTCCGAGCGATCTGCGCCGCGGGTGGTTGAGGAGAGACGAATGAGTGATGACCGTCCCGTCGAATTGACGGAAGACGAAGTACCGCTCGACGCGATCGACCTCGCGGTCGAAGAGCTCGTCGATCTGTACGGCGGCGAGATCAAGGCGTCGCGCGAGAATGCGCGCGAGTTCACGTTGCCGCTGCGCCGCGGCGTCTCCAGTTCCGGCGCCGTGCAGTGCACCGTTTCGTGGGCACCGGAAGGCGTGGTCACGCTCGTCTGCGATCGCAACGTCGACGCGCCGAAACTGCAGCGCGTCCTGCTCCTCGTCGCGGGCGTCGTCGGCTCCGTGTTGTTCATGCTCTGGCCGTTCTTCCCGCACGAGCGCGCGTACGGCACGCTGGCGTGGCTCGGCGGCATCATGGCCATCGCCGTGTACCTCATGACGCTGCGCAAGACGAGCGGAGGTCTGGCGCACGACTTTCTGCAACGGCTCGTCGTGCGCCAGAGAAGTCAGCTCACCAGTTGATCGGCTGCAGGGTGGGTCCGAGGAGCATGCAGGTCAGGCCGGAGGCATGGCGGTGCTCGATGCGGTACCACATCACCACGTCCTGTCCGTTGATGCTCTCGCCGTTCACGTACGGATCGATGTGCTGCGCATCGCCGTTCGCGCCGCCCGTCGCGCCGCCGTCGTCCGTCTCGTTGCCGTGATAGCGCAGAAGCCACACGTCCGAGCCCGCCCACGCGTCGGGCGGCGTGCCGTCCGTGCCGGGCGTGATCTCGTAGCCGCGGCCGGCGCCGTCCTGCACGCGCCAGCGTTTTCCGGACGCGCGGTTCGTCTTCGTCTCCGTGGCCTGCGTCGACCACGTCCAGAAGAACCAAACCTTCTTGCGCTCGCGAATCACGTCGCCGCCCGCGCCGTCGATGTCGAAGTCGAAGCGCCAGTAGCCGTGATGCGTGTGCGGCTTCGTCACGCACATGTACGTGATCGCGGTGAAGCCGAACGCCGGCGTGACGCGGCCGTCCGCGAAGAACGTCCACTTCTGCACGTAGCGATACCAGCCCGCGTTCGTCTGCGTCGTCAGCACGAGACGATCGGCGAGCCGTTCGACCGCGACGCCCTGGAACGATCCGGGATCGCTGCCGGGCGTGTCGCACGTCGTCACCGGCGTCGACGTCGGCTCGGCGTATCCGGGCGAGATGATGTTGTTCGCCTGGAACGGCGCGAGCGCGGTCATCCAGTCGCGATACGTCGGACCGCACGGACCGGACGGCTGATCGTAGAGAACGTTCAGCACCGGCACGTTCGCGCGCCAGAACACGCGATGTCCTTTGTAGAACGCGTGACGGATCTCGAGTCCCGAGCCATCGGGTCCGCTGCTGTCGGGCGGACTGACCCAGCAGAGATCCCACACAGGGTTCGCGTTCGGCCACGTGATGTGGTTCTTGCCCGTGCAGAACTGCGCGTGCAGCGATGCCGCGGCGAAGAGAGAGAGTGCGAGGAAGAGGAAGCGCATCGTTTTCATCGCCGCCTCCTCAGAACGCGCGCCGCGCGGCGATGTCGCCGCGGCTCAGGTTGACGATGACTTCGGTCTGAACGATTTTGCGATCGCGCGTCGTGACGTGAAACTCGAGATAGCGTCCCGGCGCCGAGCCTTCGGGCGGATCGACGACGAAGCCGCCTTCGAGTTGTTCGTCGGGCACGTTCATCCGCTCGCGGATGATCGCCCGCGCCTCCTCGCGCTCCTCCGCGGACGACTGCGGACGCCCGCGCATCGGCTGCACGGACGCGCGCTCGAGATCGCCGCCTGCGAACGTGAGCTCGAGTCCCGTGCCGTTGCCGTAGTTCGCGACGTGCGCGACAGCCACGGCCTGCTGCGCGTCTTTGTCGCGAACCTCACACGTCACGCGCACGACGCGCGTGCGGTTCTCGCCGGCGAACTGCCGCATGACGGCGCGCAGCGCGTCGCTGCTCATGCGCCGTTGCAGCTCGGCGGGTGAGGGGCATTGCGCCTCCTGCGCGAAGGCGCTCCATGGGACGAGTAACGTAAACGCGATGCCGATGAGAGAGAGTCGATTTCGCATTCCGGACCTCCTTATGTCCAATGAGGAGGTCCGGAAGGAAGGAGAAGTCCTACCGCTAATTTCGGTCAGTGCGTCTGGAGGGTCGTGCGTCCTGCCACGCCGACGCTGTCGAGGCCGAGGAGGCGGGCGTCGATGAAGAGGTTGTCGAGGCTGCCGACGCTTGCGAGCGGGAGGTCGATCGACAGCGTCGCCGGTCCGAGCTCCAGTGTGCGCGCGCCTTCGCCCCACGCCAGCGACTGGCCGTCGCGCGCGACGATGACGTCGAAGCGGTACGTGCCGGCGATGCGCATCTCGGCCGCCGCGGTGATGCGCAGCATGTCGCCGACGACTTCAATCCGAGGAGTTCCGAGGCGGGCGGCGCCGCGCTCGGCGACGAGCTCGCCCGAGCCCGTGCGCGCAAAGCGCACGCCGTTCTTCGTCGCGCCTTCCGCGTCGAACCGCACCTGCCACGCGCCCGCGGCGTGCTCGGGAAGGTCGGCGATCGTCGCGGCGTACACGCCGTTGCCTTCGTCCTTCAGCGTGACGAAATCGAACGCGCGTCCGCGCGGCGAGAACAGGCGCGCGCTCACCGTCGCGCCGGAGATCGGCGCGTCGCCGTCGCGCAGCTCCGCGCGCAGCGTCACCGGCTCGCCCGGCTGGCGCGACAGCGGCGCCGCGTACGTCGACAGCGTGAGCGCGCTGTCCGGCTCCGCGGCGACGATCGTCACGCCCTGCGCATCATCGGAGACGTCGACGTCGAGCCGATAGCTCGCCGCGGCG
>DATELS010000257.1:0-7267 GCA_035276365.1 Thermoanaerobaculia bacterium | reverse complement strand
TGGTTCGTCGCGCGCTCGATGCCGTCCGCGCAAGCCTGGCCGGCGCTCGACCCGCGCGCGCTCAGTCTCGGCATCCTCGCCGCGTCCGGAGCGCTCTCGCTCGTGGGGCTCGTGCAGGCGCGCTGTCCGCGTTTGCGTCGCGTGACCATTCCGATCGAGAACCTGCCCGCGAAGCTCGACGGCTATCGCATTGTGCAGTGGAGCGACGTGCACGTCAGCGCGACGATCCGCCGCAACTTTATCGAGAAGCTCGTCGAGCGCACGAACGCGCTCAACGCGGACGCGGTGGCGATCACCGGCGACTTCGTCGACGGCGCGCTCGGCGAGCTGCGCCCGCACGTCGAGCCGCTGCGCGAGCTGCGCACGCGCGACGGCGCGTTCTACGTGACGGGCAATCACGAGTACTACTACTGGCACGCCGATGACTGGTGCGCCGCCCTCCAATCTCTCGGCATCGACTTTCTGAAGAACGAACACCGCATCGTGAAACGCAACGGCGCGCAGATCGTGTTCGCCGGCGTCACCGATCCGATGGGACGCGACACGCACAAGCAGGATCCGAATCGCGCGCTCGCCGGCGCGCCGCGCGACGCGGTGAAGGTGCTGCTCTCGCATCGTCCGCAGACGGCAAAGCACGCCGACCGACTCGGCGTCGACCTCCAGCTCTCCGGCCACACGCACGGCGGACAGATGTTCCCGTTCAATCTCTTCATCAAGCGCTTCCAGCCGATCGTCGCCGGACTGCATCGCGTCGGACGGACGTGGGTCTATGTGAATCGCGGAACGGGCTACTGGGGACCGCCGTCGCGACTGCTCGTCGGCGGCGAGATCACGCTGCTCGAATTGCGGCGCGCGTGACACGCGTCACGATCTGATTCGCGGATCGTGACGCGACGCACAAAACGGCCCCGAAAGCCCTGAATCTCTCTCGGATCCCGCCACATTTCTGCCGCAGTCGGCTCTCATCTTGAGAGTCATGAAAACGTCGTTCCTCTCCCTGACTCTGGTGCTCACGGTTTCGCTTTCGGCGCAGACGGTGGACGTCGCGCCGGCCACTCCGGTGGCGAAGTCGCTCCGCGCGCTCGTCGAAGCCGACGCGAGCGACATGCACGCCGACCTCCGCAACTTCTACGGCCCGATCGGCTATCGCCCGGTCTGGACGCGCAATGACCGCCCGACGCCGCAGGCGCTGGCCGTCGCCGCCGAGCTGCAGAACGCCGCCGCGAAGGGACTCTCCGCCGCCGACTATGCGACGCTTCCGCTCAACAACAACGCCGCCGCGTACGACGTCGCGCTCAGTGCGTCCGCGATGCGGTACGCGTCGCACGTCAGCGTCGGCCGCGTGAATCCGCTGCGCGTCGGCTTCGAGCTCGACGCGAATGCGAAGAAGCCCTACCTCCCGGCGATCCTGACGCAGCTTGCGAATGCGAATGATCCAGCCGCGCTCCTGGCGAGCCTCGAGCCGCAGCATGAAGACTACCGCCGCCTGCTCGTGGCACTGGCGAAGTACCGCCGCGTCGCCGCGGAGTCGGCGAACGACGCGCCGCTGCCGGTGGTCGCGAAGCTCGCGCCGAAGGACAACTACGACGCGCTGCCGCAGCTCGCGACGATCCTCCGCCATCACGGCGACTTCGATGGAACCGTGAACGGCACGATGTACGACGGCGCGATCGTCGACGCGGTGAAGAAGTTTCAGTCGCGCCACGGACTCGCGGCGGACGGCGTGATCTCGTCGAAGACGTTCGCGCAACTGAACACGCCGGCGACGTACCGCGTCGCGCAGATCGAGTGGGCGCTGGAGCGCTGGCGCTGGACGCCGCAGCGCGTCGAAGGTCCGTCGATCGTCGTCAACATCCCGGAGTTCACGCTGCGCGCGCGCAACGAGAACGATGAAGAGCTGACGATGCGCGTGGTCGTGGGCAAGGCGGCGGGACACAAGACGCCGGTCTTCGACGCCGACATCAAGCATGTGGTGTTTCGCCCGTACTGGAGCGTGCCGCCGAACATCCAGCGCGGCGAGATCGCGCCGAAAGTCGAGCGCGACGCGAGTTACCTGGCGCGCAACAACTATGAAGTCGTGGACGCGAACGGCCAGCCGGTGGCGATCGATGCGGACACCGCGCGCCGCATCCGCAACGGCTCGCTGACGGTGCGCCAGAAGCCCGGCTCGTCGAACGCGCTCGGCCTCGTGAAGTTCCTCTTCCCGAACGACAACAACGTGTACCTGCACTCGACGCCGCAGCAGTCGCTGTTCGCGCGCACGCGCCGCGACTTCAGCCACGGCTGCATCCGCGTGGAGGATCCGGTGGCGCTCGCGGAATGGACGCTGCGCGACAAGAAGGAATGGTCGAAGGAGAAGATCGAAGCGGCGATTCACGGCAAACGCGACGACGTGTACGTGAAGATCGAACGCCCGATCACGGTGATGATCCTCTACACGACCGCGGTGGCGACGCCGAACGGCGAAGTGCGCTTCCTCGAAGACATCTACGGCCACGACACCGAGCTCGCGAACGCACTCGCGCCGCAGCAGCCGAAGGGCGGCGCCGTAATGCTCGCGGCGGCGCGCTAATGACGCACGGAACGGCCGTGCGCGGGACGGTTCGGTGAGGCGACGTTGATCGTCACAGCGCGCATCGGAATCTCGCCGCACGCGTTATTCACGGTTCCCCAGAACGTCGTCGTCGAGGTCAATGGCCCGACGACGACGTTCGCGCCTGAGCCCGCAGGCACGGACTTGTCGGGCGGAAGTCCGCGATACCACGCGACCGTGCCGCCGGTCGCATCCACACTCAGCGTCGCGGTTGCGCCGCTGGCGATCGTTTGCGATGCCGGCTGCGTCACGATCGACGGCAGTCCGCACGGCGCCGCGTAAACGAGCTCGCTGACCGCGGCGTTGCCGCAGCGGTTCGTGACGCGCACCCAGAAACTCGCCGGCTCCGTGAGCGGCGTCATGAGCTCATCGCTCGTCCCGATGGACGTGCCGCCCGTGCCAGGCGTCGTTCCGCGGAACCACTGGAAGCGCGCGTTCGTCGCGCCGTCCGCGCGCGCGGTGAGCTTCACTTGCCCGGGCGTGGTGTTCGTCGCGTACGTGCTCGTGATGACGACGTCCGGGCACCGCTCGACCGTGACCGTTGCCGTGTTGCTGTCGATCGCCGCGCCGCATGCCGCGCTGGTTCGCAGCCAGTACGACGTGGTGACGTCGGGCGAGACGCGCAACTGCCAGTCGGACGCAATCGGTCGCGACGTGTCTCCGGACATGCCGATGTACCACTGCTTCGTGAAGGGCGGTGTTCCGCTCACCGACAGCTCGAGTGTGGCGGGTGAACCGCCGAGATTCCGCGTCGTGTCCTTCGGCTGCGCGAGGAACGTCGCGGGCACGCACGGGATGTCGTACGTGCACGCTGCGCTGAGCAGACATGCAATCGCGCGCTTGTCCCATGCCTGCAGCACGCCATTGAGTCCGTTCAGATTCAGGTCGACCATCACCGTCTTGCAATGACCGCCGTCGTTCGTGTCGTCGCAGCAATCCATCGGCGGCGC
Source organism: Thermoanaerobaculia bacterium (assembly GCA_035276365.1). GTDB lineage: Bacteria > Acidobacteriota > Thermoanaerobaculia > Gp7-AA8 > Gp7-AA8 > QHVT01. Next base: position 3,724 of record DATELS010000257.1, on the reverse strand, counting down.
GCACGGCACATCGTCCGTCGCGTTCCAGTTCGAGTGGCGAAGGCCGAGGGAGTGTCCGAGCTCGTGGGTGATGGCGGTGTTGAGCTTGTCCTGCGTGAAGTTCGTCGCGGTCATGCCGTCGTTCACTGTGATGTCGGACTCGACGATCGTCACGAACGAGTCGCCATTGAACGTGTGCGTTCCCGAGCCGTACGACCTCGTCCCCGCGATGATTTCAAGACAGCAAACGTGCGGAACGACGTCGTGCGGATCGTTGAAGATGATCCGGTTCTCGCCGTCCGGCGCCTCGGTGTCGCCCGACGCCGGCTGTGCGTCGCGCGCGTATTGAATGAGAGGATTCTCGGCTTTCCATGCGGCGATGCCGACATCGATGGCCTCGATGCCGTTCGGCGCCGCCTGCACGCCGCTCACACGCCACTTTGTACCGAGTGCATTCCCCATGCGTCGCTTCGGCGGATTCTCGATCGCGTAGCTGACGCTCGTGAATGTCGCGTGCGGCGCGAGACGCGCCTGTGACTGCGGCACGGCAACGAAGTAGTCCTCCGATGTTTTCGCGCCGCGCACGAAGTCGAGAAACGCCGTGGCGAGACGCGCCTGCTCGACGTGCGACGCCCCATCGCCATCCCATCCGAAGATCTCCTGCCGCACGAGACGCGTGTCGTCGAAGCGGAAGACGCCGAGGGCGAGACCGTACGTCGTCCAGTCGCCGTGCGCGTTGCGATCGAGGAAGAGCAGATAGCGGCGGCCGCGCGACAACACCGGGGAACCCGATTCGATCACCCATTGATCGCCGAGGTGCCCGCCGACTTGGACGACGTCCATCGTTGCACCCTTCCCCACCCCCTTCACGCCCTCCTCCACCGCCACCCGGGTGACGGTCTCGATCAAACCGTGCTCCGCGCGGCGGCAGTACGAGTCGACGACGGTGCCCACCACGATCGCTTTGGATGCGGCGATCATCTCCGCGTCCGTGGGGACGATGTACGTCGCGGCGTGGACGACGGGTGAAAACGCGAGGATGCCGATGACGAGTGACTTCATAATGCCCTCTCATGCATCAGAGTGACGCGTCGCCCGAGTTCTCCGTGTGGAAAGTCATCGCCGCATCGGCGGCGGGGACAATGATCGAATGGTACGACTTCTACATCTTCGGAAGTCTCGCCGCGATCATGTCGGGACTCTTCTTCCCGAAAGAAAATCCCACCGCCGGATTTCTGCTCACCCTGGCCACCTTCGCCACCGGCTTCGCCGTACGACCGTTCGGCGCGCTCGTGTTCGGGCGCGTCGGCGATCTCGTCGGGCGCAAGTACGCGTTTCTCGTCACGCTCGTGATCATGGGCGGCGCGACCTTCGTCATCGGCCTGCTGCCGACGTACGAGCGCATCGGCGTCGCGGCGCCGCTCCTCCTCGTCGCCCTCCGCCTCCTCCAAGGTCTCGCCCTCGGCGGCGAATACGGCGGCGCGGCGGTGTACGTCGCGGAGCACGTGCCCGATCACAAGCGCGGCTTCTACACGAGCTTCATCCAGACGACAGCGACCGTCGGCTTCTTCGTTTCCCTCGTCGTCATCGTGACGGCGCGCACATCGATGAGCGAGGCCGACTTCAAAGCGTGGGGCTGGCGCATCCCCTTCCTCCTCTCGATTCTCCTCGTCGGCATGTCGCTCTACATCCGCATGCGACTGCGCGAGTCGCCGCTCTTCACGCAACTGAAGAGCAGCGGCAAGGCGTCGACGACGCCCATCCGCGACTCCTTCGCGAACTGGCGCGTCATGCTGCTCGTCCTCTTCGGCGCGGCGGCGGGACAAGCCGTCGTCTGGTACACGGGCCAGTTCTACGCGCTCTTCTTCTTGCAGAACGTGCTCAAGGTCGACTTCGTGAAGGCGAACCTCATCGTCGCGGTCGCGCTCGCGTTCGGAACGCCATTCTTCATCGTCTTCGGCGCGCTGTCCGATCGCATCGGACGCAAGAAAGTGATGATGGCCGGCAATCTCATCGCGGCGCTGTCGTACTACCCGATCTACCAGGCGATGCATGCCGCGTCGCAGCCGCTGCGTCCCGTGATGATGACCGCGCTCGTGTTCGTGCAGGTCATCTTCGTGACGATGGTCTATGGTCCGATCGCGGCATTTCTCGTCGAGGCATTCCCCGCGAAGATTCGCTACACGTCACTGTCGCTGCCGTATCACATCGGCAACGGCTGGTTCGGCGGCTTCACGCCGCTCATCGCCACCGCGGTCGTCGCGCGGACGGGACACATTTACGCGGGCCTCTGGTATCCCATCAGCGTCGCGATCCTCACGTTCATCATCGGCTCGTTCTTTTTGAAGGAATCGAAGGACGTGCGCATCTGGGACGAGGTCAGTACACAATCCGCATCGGCAGCCCCGTAACGTCGGCGCGCGCGTCGCCGAGCTCGCGCGAGCGGCCGGCGACGATGCGTTCCGCCGTCCACAGCGCGGCGAAGGCGTCGAGCGCATCATCCTCCGCGACTCCGCGCGGAATCGCCGGCATCGCGCCGAAATGCTCCTCGACGAGCTTGCGTCGCGCGGCGAGTCCCTCCTTCGTCTTCTTCGACGCCGTCACCGCCTCCCCGCCGTTCCACATCGCGAACGACACCTCGGGATGCACTTCGTACACGCGGCCGCGCAGCTCGCGATGCCGTTGCAGGATGCGATCGATCTGCTCGACTTTCGTGACGATCGCGAAGCCCTGCTTCGAGATCCCGCGCTGCTGAATCTGACGCGAGACGCGGTTCGCCTCGACGTAATCGCGCAGCGCGATCAGCGGCCGCAGCGGCGCGGGGAACACGCTGCTCGCGCGACGGCCGAGGAAGCGGCGGGCGTGGTGATCGCAGGAGCGCGGGCCGTGATCGGCGAGGCCGATCGGGATGTCGATCGCGACCACCGCGCAGTCATTGAACAGCGCGAGCAGGTCATCATCCGTTGCGCAAACGCGCGCCTCGATCGCGTCTTCGTTCTTCACCATCGCGATCCAGCCGCGGCGGAAGCCATCGACGCCGGCGATGCGCGTCGGCGCCTCGAGCAACACGCGACGCTCCGTCTGCGTGCCGCCGAGGACGACGACGTGGAGGTCGGAGGCACCGTCGTTGCGCAGCGCGTGACTGCAATGCGGGTCGATCTCGACGAACGCCGCGCCCGCGCCTTCGAACGTGCGCGTCTGCATCGGCGTGCCTTCGCCTTCGTCGAACGCGAGTGTCCACCGATCCGTGTACAGCACGACGAGCGTTTTCACGCCATCGCGGTGAAAGTGATTGCCGCGGATCATGCCCGGGCGGATCGTCACCGCGTGCCACGCGTCGTTGAGCTGGAAGCGCGCGCCGCGCGTGTCGTTCTGCGGCGGGATGTTCGTGATGCGGACGCGCATGACTCACACCATCGCAGCGGAGCCGATTTCGGGATGCGCGCGCGCGAACGCGACGAGCTGCGGCGCGTAGTCGCGCAGACGCGGCGCGACGATGCCCGCGGCGCTGAGGTCGCGCGTGGCGTGCGTCGCGTCGTAGAGGGTTGGATGCTGGAAGTAGTCGACGGCGGGCGGCGGGATGCGCATCAACCGGTACACGCCCGGCACGTGCTGCAGCGCGCCTTTGGCGATGCCGCGCGTCAGCGGCACGCGAATCACTTTGCGTTCCGTTGCCTCGGCGATCGTGTTGATCGTTTCATCGACCGTGAGCGGCTCGGGATCGGCGATCGCGTATGTCGTTCCC
>DATELS010000256.1:0-8756 GCA_035276365.1 Thermoanaerobaculia bacterium | reverse complement strand
AAGCGCAGCGGCTGGGAAGTCTGCCAGGCGCTGAAAGCGGTGCAGCGGACGTCGCGCATCGGCGTGATCCTCGTGACCGGCCGCGGCGACGTGAAGGATCGCCTGACCGGACTGCAGGTCGGCGCGGACGACTACCTCGTCAAGCCCTTCGATCGCGGCGAAGTCGTGAAGCGCGTGCAGGCGGTGATCGCGCGCACGCAGGGAACGCGGATCGAGGCGGTGCAGGCGGGGAAGAGCGCGATGGAGGCGATGCTCCTCGATCGCGCGACGGGACTGCCGACGCTGCCGGTCGTCCTCGATCGCATCAAGGAGATCTTCATCGAGCAGGGCGAGATCGGCGTGGTGTACGTCGACGTCGAGCAGTTCGAGGCGATCGAGGCCGAATACGGCTGGGCATTCTTCGACGAGCTGCTTTGCCACGCGGGACAAGTGCTGAGCGCGGAGGCACGGGCGAGGTTCGCGAATGCGATCATCACGTGCCCGCGCACCGGCGGCTCGAGCTTCTACGTTTTTCACGAAACGCGTGGGCAGGACCTGACGCAGGAGAAGGCGTCGGAGCGCATGGCCGCCGATTTGCGCGAGAAGCTGATCGAGTCGACGCGCGCGCGCTTCACGAATCTGCATCCGGAACAGATCGGCTTCTTCGTCGGCTCGGCGCGCATCGACTACCGTCCGCAGATCCGCCTCGAGCGCCAGCTCTACGCGGGCATGCAGACCGCGGCGGATGCGGTGCGCGACGCGGAGCAGCAGCGCAAGAAGCAGCTCACGCGCGAGATGCGCGACATTATCCGCCGCAAGCGCGTGACGACGCTGTTCCAGCCGATCGTGCGCGCGCACGACAAGACGGTGTTCGGCTACGAGATCCTGACGCGCGGTCCCGCGAGCTCGTCATTCCGCAACTCGGACATGCTGTTCTCGTTCGCGCGCGAGGCGAAGCTGGCGTGGGCGCTGGAGGCGATCGCGCTCGAGAACGCGCTGCGCCGCCTGCGCGAAGTGGACCTGCTCGATCGCAAGTTCCTGCTCAACCTCGAGGCGGAGATGTTCGGCGAGTCGGAGTTCCGCATCCACGAGATGGTGTCGTTCTTCGCGGAGCACAAGGGGCACTTCGTGTTCGAGCTGACGGAACGCGCGGCGATCGAGGACTACGCGCAGTTCCGCGAGCTGCTCGACGAGTTCCGCGCGAAGGGGATCGAGGTGGCGATCGATGACGCGGGCTCGGGCTACGCGTCGCTGGAGGCGATCGCGGCGCTCGCGCCGGACTATCTGAAGGTGACCAAAGGTCTGGTGTCGACGCTGGCGGAGGAGCCGATCAAGCAGGATCTGGTGCGGATGTTGGTGGACCTGGCGTCGAAGATCGGCGCGAAGACGATCGCGGAAGGCATCGAGACTCTTGCCGAATACGAGACCTGCCGCGACCTCGGCATCGATCTGATCCAAGGCTATTACATCGCGCGACCGCAGGAACAGTTGCTCGCCCCCAATTCCCCTCTCCCCGCCCCAGCGGGGAGAGGGCTAGCATGAGGAGTCGTGCAGCAACTGCGCATCGTCTTCCTCGGCACCTCCGCCGGAACGCCTTCGCCGACGCGCAACGTGACGTCGGTCGCGATCGTGCTCGACGGCACCGTCGTGTTGTTCGACTGCGGTGAAGGCACGCAACATCAACTGCTGCGCGCGCCGGTGCGCACCGGCGCGATCGATGCGATCTTCGTCAGTCACATGCACGGCGATCACGTCTACGGCATCCCCGGCCTTCTCGGGACGTTCGCGATGAACTCGCGCACGCGTCCGCTGACGCTGGTCGGCGCGGACGGTCTCGACGCGTACATCGAGTGCGTGACGCGCGCGACGCATCACCACTCGACGTTTCCGATCACGGTCGCGGAGCCGCCGTATCGGGGCGAGGGTTTCATGGTGATCGCCGCGCCGCTCGAACATTGCGTGCCCGCCCTCGGCTACTGTCTGATCGAAGACGATCGCCTCGGCAAGTTCGATCCGGAGAAGGCGCGCGCGCTCGGATATGCGCCGGGACCGGCGTTCGCGGAGCTGCATCGCGCGAAGGATCCGCGCGTGATGGGACCGTCGCAGCGCGGACGTCGCATCGCGATCTGCACGGACACGGTGCCGTGCGCGGCGGCGGTGGAGCTCGCGCGCGGCGCGGATGTGCTCATTCACGAGGCGACGTATGTCGAGGACATGCGCGCGGAGGCGGATGCGCGCGGGCACTCGACGGCCGCCGGCGCCGCGCGCGTGGCGGCGGAGGCGGACGTGGGGCTGCTGATTCTGACGCACTTTTCGGTGCGCTATCGCGACACGGCGGCGCTGGTCGAAGAGGCGCGCGCGATCTTCCCGCGCACGGAGGCGGCGAGCGATTTCGCGGAGTTCGCCGTCCCTTGACGCGCGCCGCCCGCCCGTCCATAATCCCGGCTCCCAAGCGGCTCGGGAATCGACGCCGCGACGCTGCCGTTAGCAGCGATGCCATACCGAAGTGGGGCTGTAGCTCAGTTGGGAGAGCGCCTGAATCGCACTCAGGAGGTCATCGGTTCGATCCCGTTCAGCTCCACCACTTCCCTTCAATCCTTTTTTAGAACCTTCGCCACCGCGTTCACGACCCGGTCGACGTCTTGGGCCGTCGTCTTCCAGCTGACGACGCTCACGCGCATCGCGCGTTTTCCTCGCCACGTCGTGCCGCTGAAGAAGGCTTCGCCGGTTGCGTTGATCGCGGCGATGACTTCGTCGGTGCGGTCGCCGAAGCGTAGTAAGCCCTGATTGATGATCGGAACCGCGAGCACTTCCGCGCCGGGGAGCTCGCCGATGCGCGTGACGATGTCGTAGGCGTGACGGCAGCAGCGCTCGATGAGATCGGCGAGGCCGTTGCGTCCGAGGAATCGGAGGGCGGCGTAGGTGGGGAAGGAGCGCGCGCGGCGCGACCACTCCGGTGTCCAGTCACCGGCATCGCGCGCGACTGCATCGTGCGTGAGATACGACGCACGATGTGACATCGAGCCGTAGTGCGCATCGCGATTCGCGACGAATGCGTACGCGCAGTCGAACGGAACGTTCAGCCACTTGTGCCCGTCCGTCACCCAGGAGTCGGCGGCATCGGCACCTTCGAGTAGACCCGCGTACTTCGGGCTCGCCGCGGCCCAGAGTCCGAACGCGCCGTCGACGTGCACCCATGCGCCGTAACGCTTCGCGATCGGAATCAGCGTCGCGAAGTCGTCGAAGGCGCCGGTGTTGATGTCGCCCGCCTGCATCAGCACGATCGCCGGCTCGTCGCGATCGCGCAGCGCGCGCTCGAGTGCGGCCGGATCGAGATCGAGAAACTCGAGGTGCGACGTGCCGATGCCGAGGAAGCGGAGGGCGCGGTCGATGGAGCCGTGACGCTGGTCGCTGGAGAGCACGCGAATCGGTGGCGCACCGAACAGGCCTTTTGTTTCGACCTCCCAGCCGCGCTGCGCGAGCAGACCGTGACGCGCGGCGGCGAGACAGGTCATGTGCGCCATTTGCGTTCCGGTCACCAGCGCGAAGCTCGACTCGTTCGGGAGACGGAGCACATCCTTCAACCACGCGCCGGTCACTTCCTCGCACACCGCGGCCGCGGGACTCGTCGAAAAGTGCGGACCGTTTTGATCCCAGACCGACGTCAGCCAATCAGCTGCGATCGCCGCGGGCAACGTCCCGCCGATCACCCACGCGAAGAAGCGTCCGCCCGGCGACGCGTGCAATCCGTCGCGCGTTGCGGCGACGAGATCGTCGATGACGGCATCGCCATCGACGCCATCCCCCGTCAGCGGAACATCGAATCGTTCGCGCAGCTCGTCGAGCGTGGCAGTCGCGCCGACGCGCATTTCGTCGAGTTGATCGAGGTACGCAAGGGCATGGCGGAACGCGGTCTCGAGCGGTTTCACGGTGCAGGTACGTTAAGGGATGTCGCGAATCGCGGGAAGGAGGGACTTCGGGATGACCTCGAGCTGCACGTAGTAGCCGCCCGCCGAGAAATAGTTCGAGCCGTAGGTGGCGACGACGAAATCGAGCTCCGGAATCACGATGACGGATTGTCCGCCGTTGCCGCCGGCCCAGAATGCGCGGACCGTGCGGCCCTTGTACGCGTAGTCGTGGATCCACCAGAGATACCCGTAGTGGAAACGCCCCAATGCGTACAACGGCGACGTCGAGCGCGCGACGTAGTCGCGGCTGAGAATCCGGGTGCCGTTCCACGTTCCGCCATTGAGCATGAGCTGGCCGAACTTGAGAAAGTCGCGCGCGCGGAAGCTCGCGCCGCCCGCGCCGTACGGCTGTCCGGCTCCGTTCAGCGGCCAGAGGTAGTGATCGATCTTCATCGGACGCGCGACGAGGCGATCGAACAGTTCGATCACCGACTCGCCTGTGGCGCGTCCGATCACGCCCGACGCGAGGTTGGCGCCCGCCGAGCAATAGAACGCTTTCTCTCCCGGATTTCCCGCCATCGGAAGGTTCAGCGCGTAGCGGTAGAAGTCCGGCTCGGTGTCCGCGTGATCCCACATTTCGTCTTCGTTGTGCGTGGCCGCATCGTCCCAGTCGTCGCACGACAAGCCCGACGTCATCGTCAGCAGGTGCTCGAGCGTCATCGCGCGTTTGCGCGGATCGAGATCGGGAGGAAACGTCCCGCCGTTCATGACTTTGTAGACGGGCGACGAGACGCTGAGCACGCCGCCCTTCTGCATGACCGCGCCGGCCAGCACGGAGACCATGCTCTTCTGCGCGGAGCGCAACGCGTGCGACGTGTCGCGATCCTGGCCGCGGAAGTACTCCTCGAGCACGAGCTTTCCGTGGCGCGCGACGAGCAGCGCGTCGACGAGCGGCACATCATTCGAGTCGATCGGACGATCGATCAACGTTTGTATCGTCGCTTCGAGTCCGCTGCGATCGATGCGCGCCTCTTCCGGCGACTGCGTGCGCCAGCCATCGCTGAGCGCGGGCGGCTGGTGATAGACGTAGCGCGCCGAGCTCTTGCCGCGCTCGTAGAAGTCGCTGTCGTCGTTGTCGCGTTTGAAGTCGTACGTGCCGCCGCCCCAATCCGCGAGCGGCAGCGTGATCACGTCCTCCTCGGCGTCGTAGGTGCCGGTGGCGACGACGCTCTTCCCGACGAGCTTCACGACGTTGCCCTCGCACACGACCGTATCCGCGCCGATGCGCACTCCGCGATCCAGCTCGGGATTGTCGACGAGGACGCCGAGGGATCCGTCGGGCCGCTTTTGCACGAGGAGATAGAACGTCAGCGTCGTCTCGACCGTCTCCACGGTTCCCATCCATCGATTCGCACCGGCGTTGTGCAAGCGCACCGGGATCGCGTTCGGCTGATACCAGAAGCCCGCGATCTCCGCCGCGTCGACCTTGCCGCGAAACGAGCCGCGCAGAGCCGGCACCTGAAACGAGAGTTCGCGTCCTTTGACCGTCACCGCAATGGCGCGGCCCGCCAGATCGGCGGTGTACGCATCGCCGCTGCGCTGGATGATCAGCGTCGAGCGAATGTGCGGCTTCAGCCAGCGCTTCGCTTTCCACAATCCCGCGAGCGCGCCGCAATCCGATGCTGCAACCGAGGACGCGAAGAACAGCACCACGGCGAGAAGGACAAAGCGTCGGCTCATGCCGAGCAGTGTGACGCGCGCGTCAGAAGCCGTCTTGTCGAATTGAAGCGTTCTGGAACGACAAAGGCGCCATGACGCGGAAGGTCGATCCCACGCCCACCTCGCTCTCGACGCTGATCGTTCCTCCGATGGCCGCGACGATCTGCGCGACAATCGAGAGTCCGAGGCCGGTGCTGCGCTCGCCCGCGGTGCCCGACGTCACCAGGCGCACGAACGGCTCGAAGATCCGTTCGAGTTGATCGGCGGGGATGCCGATTCCCTGATCCTTCACCTCGAGATGCAGGAACCCGGCAGCGCTGCGGATCCCGATCTCGATGGTCGTATTCGGATTCGAATATTTGATCGCATTGCCGACCAGATTGCCGACGATCTGCCGGAGCTTGTCGGCATCACTCGTCATGTCGATGGCGGCGTCGCCGGTGATGTGGATCGCGATGTTCTTCGCGTTCGCGAACGGAACGTAGGCGCTGATTTTTTGTCGCACCACGTCCACGGCATCGAACGTCGAAACGCTGATGTCGTGCTTGCGCGCTTCGATGCGCGCGATGTCCAGCAAGTCGTTGATCAGATCGAGCATGAAGCGGCTGGCGGCGGCCATGTCCTCGTACATCCGCAGCTTTTCCGGATCCGACTTCTCGTCATGCGCCAGCAGGGTGGCGTAGCCGGCGATGACGGTGAGTGGACTGCGCAGATCGTGGGCGGCCATGCCGAGGAAGCGGTTCTTTTCTTCGTTGAGCCGGGCGAGCTCGCTCGATTGGCGGGCCAGCTCGCGCTGCGCATTCGACAGCTCGTTGTTGACGCGCGTCAGCTCCTCGTAGGCGAGAGCGTCGCTGCGCGTGCGGCGGTCGAACGCGTCGCGCTGATCGCGAAACGCGCTGCGGAACGCATTCAACTGTTCGTTGTTGATGTGCTCGAGCGTCTCCACGACGTCCGTGATGTCGCGCGCCGAACGCCCGACGATCACGAAGAGCGTGTCGCCCTGCATTGCGCCGGTGAAGGTCGCGGGGAACGGACGCCCGCCCGTCAGGACTGTCAGCTCCCAGCCGCTGGCGGCCTGGCGGGAGACGATGGTGTGCAGGAACTGCCGCGCCTTCTCGTGCGAGAGCGGATCGATGATCGTCAGCATCGATTCGCCCGCGGCCAGCTTGTGATCGAGAGCGAGATCGTCGGCCACCACTTGCTCGACGATGCCTTCCGCGTCGCAGCGAAAGGCCAGGACTTCGAAATGGCGAACGCGCCCTCCGCTCATGACGCGGTCAGTCGATCGGCGAGCTCGATCGCCTCCTGCGCGTTCGCGGCGTAGCCGTCGGCGCCGAGCGTCTTCCAGAGATCGGGAGCGATGCCGAAGGGATAGCCTCCGACGATGATCTTCGTCGCGCTGCATCGCGCGTCGCGGCGAATGTCGCGAATGACCTGCTCCGCCGCGGCGAGGTTGTACGAGATCGTGACCGAGATGCCGGCGACGTGCGCGTTGCGCTCGCAGATCATCTTCACGATGCCCTCGACCGGCGTGTTCGCGCCGAGGTAGTAGGTGTTCCAGCCTTCCATCTCGAAGAAGTCCGCGACCATTCGCGCGCCGATCTCGTGAAGCTCGCCGCCGACGCACGCGGCCACGAACGTGCGCGGCTTGCGCGGCCCGGAGAAGAGCAGCGGATAGAGCTGCGCCATGATCACCTGCGTGATCGCGGTGGCGAGATGCTCGTCGGCGACGCTGATCTCGTTGCGCTGCCAGCGGCGTCCGATCTCGTGCTGCGCCGGCTGAAAGATGTGGAGGTAGACGTCGCGCAGCGAGACGCCGCGCGCGATCGCGTCCTGGATGAGCGTGCTCGCCACGTTGCGCTCGCCGGCCAGCACGGCCTGGAGGTAGGCGCCGGACAGCTCGGCGTGCGGACTCGCTGCTTCATCCTGCACGGGCTCGTTCAAGGCGCGGATCGCCGCCTCGATCGTAGACCGCGCGGCGGGAATCTCCTTCGAGACGACTTCGGCGACGATGCCGAGGTTCGCGATGAGGTCGTCGACCGGAACGCGGCGAGCCGCCAGCATGATCTTCGCCCAGCGCACGTAGTCGGCGAAGAGCTGTTCATTGTGCAGGCGCAGCGACTGCTCGAGGTACTGCAGGTGATAGGCCGCGTCCTTGACGCAATGCTGGAAGCCGCGCTCGCCGTAGCGCTCGCGCAACTCGGGGCGGCGTGCGAAATGGATCTCGGCGATCTCGCGTGCCAGGGCGGCGGTGTCCATGTCAGTCGGTGATCTTCTCGAAGAATCGTAACTGCGTCGCGGCCGGATCGAGCTTCAGTCCGCGCGGAATTCCGGCGTGGGACTCGCGATACATGTGGCCCGCATGCCAGGCGCGAAAGCTCGCCTCGTCGGCCCAGTACGTGAGGAGCCAGAATTCGTCGCGGTCGTCGAGCGGGGAGAGGACTTCCATGCGCACGAAGCCGGGCGCTTCGTCTACCAGATGCGGCCGGTTGGCGAAGGCCTCGCGCACCTCTCCGGTCATGCCGTTGACGACCCGGAATTTGCTCACCGCCAGGAAGAGGGAGCTTTGCACGGGCGGAATTCTACTCCCAGCCGGGGCCCGCTTCTTGACATGCTACAAGTGTAGCACTATGCTAGACCTGTAGCAGCTGAGGGAGACGGTCATGATCAGGAACGAATCGGAGCTTCCCCGCCGCGAGCGCGAGATCCTCGACGCGATGTTCGAGCTCGGCGACGACGCGTCGGCCGAGGAGATCCGCGCGAAGCTGGCGTCGCCGCCGAGCTACTCCGCCGTCCGCGCGATGCTCGCGCGGCTGGAGACGAAGGGACTCGTGCGGCACAAGGAAAAAGGACTGCGCTACGTCTACTCGCCGACGCGCCGGCGCGCCACCGCGCGGCGCTCGGCGCTGCAGCGCCTCATCCGCGTCTTCTTCGACGGTTCGCCGGGAGAGGCGGTCACCGCGCTCATCGACGGCGAGAAGTGGAGCGCCGAGGAGCTCGACGAAATGATGCAGGCCATTCAGAAGAAGAAAGACGAGAAGAAAAAGGAGAGCGGCTCATGAACGCATCGATGCTGTTGTGGAAGTCGACGATTCTCTTCACGGCCGCGCTCCTGCTGCTCGCGCTGGCGCGCCGCGGCTCAGCGTCGCT
>DATELS010000255.1:0-11536 GCA_035276365.1 Thermoanaerobaculia bacterium | reverse complement strand
TGGCGGCGACGTTGAAGTCGCCGTTGAGGAGCACGCCGGCAATCGGGTCGCCGGGCTCGAAGGACTTCTTGGTGTTGGTGCTCGTCGTCGACGTCGACGACGTGCCGCTCGGCACGGCGACGAAGCCGAGCTGGTCGAGATAAGGCGAGAAGCGCGAGATCGTCTCCGCGTTGAAGCTGGAGACGGCCATCGGCAGCGCGATGCGCTTCGCGCCGCTGACCGCGCTCACGGGCTGCGCGGTGAGGCTCGTCATCAGCTTGTCGAAGGCTTCCTGCGGCTTGTTGTTCGCGAGCGAGGCGAGCATCTGCTGCGCGTTCATGCGCGGCGCGACGCTCATCGCGGGCGTGGCGCCCGCGGGCGCCTTCGCGCGCGAGATGCGCAGCATTTCGTCGATCGGCGTGATCCCCGCGACCGGCTCCTTCGCGAACTGCCACGCGTACGCGAGCGCGCCGATCACCTTGCCGTCGATGAAGATCGGCGAGCCGCTCATGCCGGCGATGACACCGGTGCGGCGCAGGACGGGCGCGTCGACGGACGCGAGGATGAGGTTCTGATCGGGACCGATGTTGTTGAGGACGCCGAGAATCTCGACGTCGAACTTCTCGATCTCGGTGCCGTTGAAGACGGTCAGGCCGTAGCCCTTCATCCCCTTGTGCACTTCGGAGAGCGGCATCCGTTCGGCGGCCTGCAGCGTGGACGCGAGGCAAACGAGCGCAACGACGAGGCTGATTTTTCGGGTGAGCACGACGTTGCTAACCAGCGTCGGCGGGCGGGCATTTCGCCCGCTCACTCGTAGCGCAATGCCTCGATCGGATCGAGCTTCGACGCGCGCGCGGCGGGATAGATCCCGAAGATGATGCCGAGGAGGGCGCAGAAGCCGAAGGCGCCGAAGATGGCCCAGAGCGGCGTGTGGACGGCGGGGAATTCGACCCAGCGCGCGATCACGGCGCGGGCGGCGCTCGCCATGAGAAAGCCGCCGGCGATGCCGACGAGGCCGCCGATGCCGGACAGGACGATGGCTTCGATGAGGAACTGCACGAGCACGTCGTGGCGCCGCGCGCCGATCGACTTGCGGATGCCGATCTCGCGCGTCCGCTCCGTCACCGAGACGAGCATGATGTTCATGATGCCGATGCCGCCGACGAGCAGCGCCACCGCCACGACACCGCCGAGGATCACCGTCACGTAGTTGAGAACCTTCGAGATCGTCTTCAGCAGCTCTTCCTGCGCGAGCACCTGGAAGTCGTCCTTGTCCTCTTTCGCGAGGTGATGGCGCGTGCGCAAGACGTCGCGCACCTGCTCCTTCGCCAGATCGAGGTCGGCGCCGTCCTGCATCTGAAACGCGAGCACGAGCGCGCGCATGTTCTGCGAGCCATAGATGATCGTCGCGGTCGAGAACGGGATGAGCACGACGTCGTCCTGGTTGTTGCCGAACGAGCCGCCCTTCTTCTCCAGGATGCCGATGACCGTGTACGTGTTCGCGCCGATCTGAATGAGCTTGCCGAGCGCGTCATCGCCGAGGCCGAGCTCGGATTGCACTTCCTGCCCGATCACGACGACGCGCTTCTTCTGTTCTTCATCGACGAAGGTGAAGAAGCGGCCGCGCTCGACCCAGTGATTGACGATGTCCTGGTACGAGCGATTGACGGCGTAGAGCTGCGCCTGATGGCGCGCGTCGCCGTACTTCGTCTCCGCGGTGGTGATGAACATCGGCGTGAAGTCGCGGATGGAGCTCGTCTGGCGGCGCACCGCCATCGCGTCATCAACGGTCAGCTCCGGCACGTCGAACGGCTTGCGGCGGTCGCCTTGCGGGAAGACTTCGATGAAGCCCGCGCCGATCTCGTTGAGGTCGCCCGCGATCTTGTACTGCATCCCCTGCACGATCGACACGACCGCGATCACCGCCGCGACGCCGATCATGACGCCGAGGACGGTAAGGATCGAGCGCATCTTGTTGGCGTAAATCGCGCGCAGCGCGATCTTCACGTTCTCGACGAACACGCGCAGAGTCTAACGCGTGCGGCGGATCGGGACCTCGATGTAGCTGTCGCCGGACCAGCGGATGGAGAGCGGCTCACCCGCGTCGCCGATCGTCTCGTCGCTCACGTCCTTCCCCGTCCCGTAGTTGATCTGCCGTCCGACTTCCTTGATGACGCTGAGCACCATCACGATGCGGCTGCCCGGCGCCAGCTGTCGGCTCATGAGGCGCACACTCTCGAAGTCGAGGCGCTGGCGCTTGCCGGGCGTGAGGAGACGGCGCTCGCCGAGGTGGCCGTTGTAGCTGGCGCGCGCCCAGTAAGGCGCGAGGAGGACGTAGTCGCCGGACTTCGTCAGTTCGTAGAGCACGACCTGGAAGTCGAAGTCTTTTTTGTTGGTGATGAAGTCGAGGTGACCGGAGAAGAGTCCGCTCGCTTCGGTGGGCGTGTCGAAAGGATCGGTGATGAAGACGAGTCCGTTCGACGTGTCGATCGCTTTGTCAATCACGCCGCCGCCAACGGACGGTGCATCGACGTTGGAGCGATCCGCGAGATTGACCATGGAGTCCCGGTCGCCCTCGGCCGGCCGACGGCCGAGGCGGCCGCCGCTCCACAGATACAGGCGCAGCCGCGTGTCGGACATCGCCGCGATCGACGGCGCGTGCTTCCACGTGTTC
Source organism: Thermoanaerobaculia bacterium (assembly GCA_035276365.1). Taxonomy (GTDB): domain Bacteria; phylum Acidobacteriota; class Thermoanaerobaculia; order Gp7-AA8; family Gp7-AA8; genus QHVT01. Next base: position 8,883 of record DATELS010000255.1, on the reverse strand, counting down.
GCGCCGACGACGGCATAGTTCACCTTGTCCGCGAGAATGGCCGGCTTCGGACCTTTGCCGAACACGTAGTCGAACCATTGATAGCGCAGCTCGGGCATGTCGATGTGCGCGTTCGGCTCGATCGTGTAGCCGGAGAGATTGGTCATCGTCTTCGTGCCGACGACGCTGAGCGTACCGCTGTGTCCTCTCACATGATCGTACGGTCCGATGACGAGATAGTGCTCCGCGTTCGGGCGATATTTGTAATGCTCGCGAAAGTAGTACGTCGCCGCGCCCGGTCCGCCGAAGTAGTAGCCGGCGGTTGTGAGCACGGGGATGTTCACGCGCGCGAATTCTTTTTCGTACGGGATCATGCTGCGCCAGTACGCGTCGTACGACGGATGCGCGATCCAGGTGGCGAAGCCGGGGTTCGGCGTGCCGTCGATCTTCTCGAGGTCGCGATACGCGCGGCCGCTCGTGTAATACGCGCGGTCGAGCTTCTGCCAGCGCTCGCTGTCGAAGTACGTCGCGTTGTCGAGCGTCTTGTTGTTCATCGTGTAGAAGGTGAAGGGATAGACGAAGTTCCAGAACACGTTCCCTTCCATCGGCACGTCGATTCCGGGCGCGACGGGCGCGCCGGTCATGATTCCTTTGAGCGCCTTGGGCATTCTCTTGGCCGCGCCCCACGCGGCGCCGCCGTTGTAGCTGCCGCCGAACATGCCCACGCGTCCGTCGCTCCACGGCTGCGCTGCGATCCAGTCGACGAGCGCGGCGGCGTCGGCGCTGTCGCGCTCGTACGGCACCGGCTTGTCGGGACTGCATCCTTTCCCGCGTACGAGACCGACGATGCCGATGTAGCCATTGGACGCGCTGCGGCGCGCCTCTTCGACGTTGAAGAACTCTTCGGCGTAGATGGTGAAGTCGAGGAGCGCGGGCAGACGCTTCTCGGTGCGCGGACGTGCGATGACGGCGCAGACCGTGCCGCCATCGGGCATCTTCACCGGGACGGCCTTGTCGATCGCGTAACGCCGCGCGTCGTCCTCTGCTCCCAGCTCGTCGGCCAGCGCGGAGAAGCTGCGATAGGCATGGACGTCGAGGAATCGCCGGTTCAGATCGAGCGCATCGGCGGTGGAGAGTGTCGTGGCGTCCTTCACGCGCGCGAGCGTGTCGGCGAGATTCTTCTCCAGCCCGGCCACGCGCGTGCCGTACGTCCAGATCACGCGAAACGCGGTCTCGTCATCGATGCCGCGCAGCGTCTCGCGAAAGGCTTTTCGAAACGCGTCCGCGAACGGCTGCCCTTCGCTCTCGAGCATCTTCGCCTTCGCGAAGATCTCCCAACGCACGTTCGCCGTGGTAGCGAGACTGCCGGCGGGACGCATCGCGCGCAGCGCGGCGAGGGTCTGCAGCGCGTCGGCGTAATGACCCGCGACGAGCTGCGGACGAAAGCGGCGGTCGAGGTCTTCTTCGCTCGTGCTCTGCGCGTTCGACGCGAGCAGTTGTTCGGCGATGGCGGGCATCGCCGCGGCGAGCGTCTCATCGCTGGCCGCGGCGCCGGCGGGGAATGGGATTTCCTGTGCGAATGCAGCGAGAGTGAGACCGACCGCCACCACCACCGACGCGACGCGCGCGAGCATAGATTGCCCTCCGCCTGCCTCAGACGCGCCGGTGGGAGAAACGTTAGACGCTACGCGGTTTCCATCATCTCGGCGGGGATGTCGAAGTTCGAATAGACGTTCTGCGTGTCGTCGTGGTCGTCGAGCGACTCGAGGAGGCGCATGATCGACTTCGCCTTCTGTTCATCCACCGAGACGTAGGTCTGCGGGATCATGTCGAGCTTGGCCTCGACGGTCGGAATCTTGTTCGCCTCGAGCGCCTGGCGCACGGACTCGAACGCGTCGGTGGCGGTGTAGATCTCGAACGTCTCCGGATCGTCGGTCTGCAGATCGTCCGCGCCCGCCTCGAGCGCGACTTCCATCAGCTTGTCCTCGCTGACGGCGCTCTTCTCGACGGCGAAGTAGCCCTTCTTCTCGAACTGGAACTTGACCGAGCCCGGAGTGCCGAGGTTGCCGCCGTTTTTCTCGAACATGTGGCGGATCTCGGGAGTGGTGCGATTGGTGTTGTCCGTGAGCGCCTCGACGATGATCGCCACGCCGCCTGGACCGTAGCCCTCGTACGTCACTTCCTCGTACGTCGCGCCTTCGAGCTCGCCCGTGCCGCGTTTGATGGCGCGCTCGATGTTGTCCTTGGGCATGTTGTTGGCCTTCGCTTCCGCGACGGCGGCGCGGAGGCGCGGGTTGCCCTCGATGTCTCCGCCGCCGAGGCGCGCGGCGACGGTCATTTCCTTGATGATGCGGGTGAAGATCTTGCCGCGCTTCGCGTCAGCCGCACCCTTCTTGTGCTTGATCGTGCTCCATTTATTGTGGCCGGACATGGATTGAAGACTCCTCGAGTTGGTTCAGATGCAGGGGACGTATAGTTTAGTCGATGTCCCCTGAATTCCCCATCCGCATCATCACGGACGAGGGCGAGGTCGAGGTGATTCAGTCACCGGAGGAGCTGATGGCGCAGATCGACTCGATCGATTCGACCGCGGGACACGTGTGGGTGCGCGACGCGTACGACCGCACGGTCACGATCCGCATGCGCGGGGGGATGGTGGAGGTGCTGAAGGTGTGACCTACACCTTCCCTCGAAGAATATCCAAGCGATTCGGAGGCGCGTTCGGGGAAAGAAAGTCCGGGATCGTACGGTCGGTTCGACGTGGACGGCTGAGGAACTCGACCGGCCACTCGGTGACGCGAGGCGACCGGACGTGCACGTATTGCCCCGGTGAAGGTTCGTCGATGTATTCCTCCTGCAACACCAGGGCAAGCGGTTCACTGGCTTCTTTGTTCGTACGCGAAAAACGAGACGCTTCCTCGAAGGTGGCGAAGGCGTAGAAAAAGTCGCCTTCCTCGGAGTGGCACCAAACGCGGTACTCCAAGACGGCATCCCAGACGTAGCCGCCGCCCGCGAAGGCTTCAGCCGCATACGTACCGACCTTCGATGGGTCGACTGCAGATGGATAATTCACGGACGCGAATATACCGCCGTCGCTACACCTTCGGCTCCACCCCCAGCTCCCGCATCAGCGCGTCCGCGCCATCGACCGCATCCATGATCCAGAGCATGTACTGCGCGTCGACGTGGATCGAGCGCGTGATCGACTCCGTGAACAGAAAGTCGGCGTCGATGGACTCGTAGTTGCCGTCGAAGAGGAGGCCGATCAACTCGCCGTTTGCATTCAATGTCGGCGAGCCGGAGTTGCCGCCGGTCGTATCCGCGGTCGAGAGGAAGTTCACCGGCACGTCCTTCAGCTCCGGGTCGATGTACGGCGCCGTCTTCTTCGCATCCGCCGCCGCGTCGCGCAGCGACTGGGGACTCGTGAACGGCTCCTTCCCCGTCTCCTTCTGCAGCACGCCGCGCAACGACGTCTGCGGCAGCATCCACGTCGCGTCTTTCGGCGAGTAGCCTTCGACCTTGCCGATCGTGATGCGCAGCGTGCCGTTCGCATCGGGATAGAGCTCGCCCGGCGCGACCTTGCGCAGTTGCTCGAAATACGCGGGACGCAGACGCGCGAGCGCGCCCGCGCTCGCGAGCTCGTTCGTCTCGCGCTCCTCGAACAGCGGGACGAGCGACGCCGCGAAGTCGAGCATCGCGTCGTGGCGCGCCCTCAGTTGCGCGGACGACTCGGCGAGCATCTTCGCGCGCTCGTGTTCGTCCGCGAGCTTCGTGTTGCCATACAGACGATCGAGAAACGGCTCGACCCCGCCCGCGGCCGCGACCGCGTCATCGATCACTTTCACGTGTTGCGTCGCCGGCAGCTTCGCCGCTTCTTCGAGGAAGTAGCGCGTCACCGCGCGGTCGCTGGCGACGTCGATCGTCCGCTGCGCGCGCGTCGAGCCGCTGAGGAGCGACGGCCAGTTGCGTTCCTGAAAGCGCGCCATGCGATCGACGTCCGCCTTCGGCCGCTCGTTCGCGAGACGCACCGCCGTCATCGCCTGACTGAGCATCGGCGAGCCGCGTCCGACCAGCCATTCCAGCACGAAGTCGCGCTCGCGCGTCTTCGCCTGCTCCGCGTTGAGACGCGCGAGCTCCTTCATCACGTCCGACGCGCCCATCTTCGCCTCGCGCTGCTCGCGCGACTCGACGATGCGATCCTTCACGAAGCCTTCGTTCACGCTCTGGTAGTTCTTGAGCGAGTTCGCGAGGCTCTGGATGCGCGACGCGTTCTTGATCTGCACGTCGCGGTTGCCCTTCGCCGCTTCTTCGAGCAGGCGAATGGTCTCGGTCATGGTGCGGATGTTCGACGGATAGATGAAGTCGCGATACGCGCGTACTTCATCCGCGGTCTTGTAGCGGAACGTGCGCCCCGGATAGCCCGCGACGAGCACCGCGTCGCCAGGGCTCACGCCCTTCTTCGCGATGCGCAGCCAGTGCTTGGGGTGATACGGCTTGCCGTCGACGTACACGCGATAGAACGCGAAGTCGCCCGTGTGCCTCGGCCACTCGAAGTTGTCGACCTCGCCGCCGAAGTCGCCGATCTTGTCGGACGGCGCGTAGACGAGGCGGATGTCGGTGAGCTCGGCCTGCGTCTGGCGCATGTACTGCGAGCCTTCGAAGAACGACGCGACGCGGCAGCGCACGCCGCCCGGCTTCTCGCATTCGGCGACGAGCTCTTTCTCGCGACGATCGAGCAGCTTCGCGCGATCGGCATCGCTGACGTTCGATTTGATGTTGCCGGTCATGCGCGCGGTAACGTCGTCGAGGCTCGTCGTCACCCACACTTTCGTTCCCGGTGCGGCGGGCAGCTCTTCCTCGCGCGTCTTCGCCAGGAATCCGTTGCTGATGAGATCGCGCTCCGCGGTCGAGTTGTGCTGGATCGAGCCGAACGCGCAGTGATGGTTCGTGACGACGAGTCCATCCGGCGACACGAACGACGCCGTGCAGCCGCCGAGGGACACGACGGCGCCCATGGGATCTCCGGTGAGATCGGCGAGCCGCGCAGGATCGATGGAGAAGCCGAGGGCCTTCATCTGCGCGGCGAGCGCAGGCATCTGCCGCGGGAGCCACATGCCTTCATCCGCGAGTGCGGCGGTGGACAGGAAAAGGATGACGAGGAACTTCTTCACAAGCAACCACCAACCAGCAACCAGCAACCAAATTCCGCGTAAGATTCACGCGTCACCAGGAGGTTGCACGAGATGGGTCTTTGGGACGCGATCAAAGCAGAATTCATCCAGATCATCGAGTGGCTCGATGAGAGCAGCGATACGCTCGTCTACCGGTTCCCCGTCCACGATCAGGAAATCAAGATGGGCGCGCAGCTCACGGTGCGCGAGAACCAGGTCGCGATCTTCATCAACGAAGGTCAGGCCGCCGATCTGTTCAAGCCGGGACGCTACGAGCTCTCGACGCAGAACATGCCCATCCTCACGACGCTGCGCGGCTGGAAGTACGGGTTCGACTCGCCGTTCAAGGCCGAGGTGTACTTCTTCAACACGAGGTTGTTCACGGATTTGAAGTGGGGCACGCAGAATCCCGTGATGATGCGCGACGCGGAGTTCGGCATGATCCGCATCCGCGCGCATGGCACATACGCGATGAAGATCGCGGACGCGAAAGAGTTCTTCAAAACCGTCGTCGGCACCCAGGGTCTCACCACGACCGGCGACATCCTCGGCCAGCTCCGCTCGACGATCGTGAGCAGTCTCTCCGACATCATCGCGGAGTCGAAGATCGCCGCGCTCGATCTCGCGTCGAGCTATCGCGAGCTCTCCGCGCTCGCGCAGAAGGAGCTCGCGCCCGCGTTCGCGGCGTACGGGCTCGAGCTCGCGCGCTTCTTCATCGACAACATCTCGCTGCCGGAAGAAGTGGAAGCCGCCATCGACCAGCGCTCGAAGCTCGGCATCCTCGGTGACCGCATGGGTCAGTACACGCAGATGCAGACCGCAGACTCGATCAAGCTCGCCGCGCAGAATCCGGGCGGACTCGCGGGCGCGGGCGTGGGACTCGGCGCGGGCGTGGCGATGGGACAGGCGATGGGAGGAGCTTTCAATGCAGCGCCTCCGCCTCCGGGTTCGTCGGCTCCGCCGCCGCCTCCGGGACCGCAGGCGAACGTGCCGCGCTGGTCGCTGGCGATCGACGGCAAGACGTACGGTCCGTACACCGATGACGCGCTGAAGGCGATGCTGCAAAGCGGTCAGGTCGCCGCGTCGACGCAGGCGTGGCGTCCCGGCGCCGCGAGCTGGGCGCCGCTCGAGACGTACGCGGAGCTCGGCGCAGGCGCGGGCAGCGCACCGCCGCCTCCCCCGCCACCGCCGAAATGACGGAAGCCGCGGTCACCGCCAAAGTCCGCAAGTTCCCGTGCGAGGGATGCGGCGCCGACCTGCGCTGGGAGCCCGGCGTAACGGCGATGGTCTGCCCGTACTGCGGCACGAAGAAAGAAGTCGTGCCGTCGCTCGACATCGTCCGCGAGAAAGCAGTCGATGCCGCACTTCGCGCGCCGCGCGACCTCGGCTGGGGCGCGGAGCGCAAGGTCATGGTGTGCAAGCGCTGCGGCGCGCACACGACGCTCGATCCGCATGTCGCCGCGAGCGCGTGTGCGTTCTGCGGCACGACCGCGGTCGTCGAGGCGCCGCCGAATCCCAACGTAGTGCGTCCCGAAGGACTGCTGCCGTTTCGCGTGAGCCGCGAGCATGCGCTGCAGTCGTTCCGCGCGTGGCTATCGAAGCTCTGGTTTCGTCCGAGCGACCTCAAACGCGCCGCACACACGACGGGAACGCAGGGCGCGTACATCCCCTTCTGGACGTTCGACGCCGCGACGTTCTCGCAGTGGACCGCGGAAGCGGGCTACCACTATTACGTCGACGTGCAGGTGCGCGAGAACGGGCGCATGGTCACGCGTCGCGAACAACGCACGCGATGGGAGCCCGCGTCGGGATCGCTGCAGCTCTTCTTCGATGACGTGCCGGTGCCCGCGTCGCGCGGCATCGACGCGAGTCTCGTCCGCGAGATCGAGCCGTTCCCGACTGCGGACCTCACGCCGTACGAGCCGTCGTATCTCTCCGGATTTCTTGCGGAGGAGAACGCGGTCGATCTCGATGAGGCGCTCGGCACCGCGAAGTCGCGCATGAGCGACGACATCCGCTCAGCGTGCGCGAGCAAAGTGCCGGGCGACACGCACCGCAACCTCGACGTGCACACGGTGTTCTCGGCGCTCGCATACAAGAACGCGCTGCTGCCGATCTGGATCGCGGCGTACGACTATCACGGCAAGCCGTATCGCTATCTCGTGAATGGCGTGACGGGCAAGTGCACGGGCACCGCGCCGTGGTCGATCGCGAAGGTGACGCTGACGATTCTCACGATTCTGACGATCGTGCTGATCATTCTGGCGATCGCCGGCAACAACTGATGCGGAGCGCCGGCGTCCCCCTGTAAACGTACCGCCTGCTTCGTGCATCCTATGCACATGAAGAAAGCAGTCATCGCACTCACGCTCGTTTCGCTCTTCGCCTTTGCCAGTGGCTCGCAGGCCGCGCGCGTCGTGCGCGTGCGCACCCGCAACGCGCATGTCACGCGCGTTCGCGTCAACGTCGTGCGTCCCGCGCCCGTCGTGCGCGTCGCGCCGCGCGTCTACCTCGGACCCGTCACGTTCCGCGAAGTCCGCGTCGCCACGCTTCCCGCGACCGTCTGGACCTCCTCGGAAAATCTGAATCGTCGCGAGGGCTGGACGGAGTTCGTGATGAACGTCGACAAGCGCGGCACGCGACTCCTCCTCGACATCGATCGCGGCGCCGCGCAGATCAGCTACGCCGAAGTCGTGTTCGAGAACGGCGAGGCGCAGGTCGTCGACTTCAACGACTCCGTACATCGCACCGGCATCTACTCGCTGCTCGACTTCGCGGACGGACGCAAGGTCGATCACGTGAAGGTCGTCGCGAAAGCCGACAGCGGCGACGCAATCATCCGCCTGCATCTGGTGTCGTAGAAACGTTCGCTTAGACTGAGGGCGTGAACCAGCACGCCGCGCCCTCCTCCTCTCCGTCCGCACCCGAGCCGACGCACGCGGAACGGGTGCGGACGCTGCTCCTCAGTGAGCGCGTCGGCACGCTCGCCACGCAATCGCAGCGTCACGCCGGGTGGCCATTCGCCTCGGTCATGCCGTACGCGCTGATCGCTGCTCAAGCAGGGGGCGCGACGCCGCTCTTCCTCATCAGCAGCATGGCCATTCACACGCAGAATCTCGTCGCCGATGCGCGTGCGAGTCTGCTCGTGATGCAGAGCGGCGCGGACGCCGATCCTCTCGGCTCGCCACGCGCGACGCTCCTCGGTAACGCATCGCGCATCGACGAAGCATCGGACGCGCTGCGCGCCGCGTACCTCGATCGACATCCCACCGCGCGCTACTGGATCGACTTCGACGACTTCTCGTTCTTCCGACTCGACGTGACCGACGTGTACTTCGTCGGCGGCTTCGGCGTGATGGGTTGGGTGACGGTCGACGACTACGCGTCCGCGGAGCCCGATCCGCTGCTCGATTCCGCGGCAGGGATCCTCGAGCACATGAACGCGGATCACGCGGACGCGTTGCGCATGATCACGCGACACTTCGCAGGACTCGACGCCGAGGAGGCGACGATGGTCTCCGTCGACCGCCTCGGCTTCGTCGTTCGCGCGCACACCGCGCAAGGCATGAAAGGCGCGCGCATCGCGTTTGCCGAGGATGTGCGGACGCGCGAGGATGCGCGGCGTGTGCTCGTGGCGATGACGCGCGCGGCGCGCGGCGCGTCATGACGCGTGCGAGTGCAGCACCGCCGCCCCGTACTGCACTTTCGTTCCCGCGTGCAGGCGCACGCGCGA
>DATELS010000254.1:0-12787 GCA_035276365.1 Thermoanaerobaculia bacterium | reverse complement strand
TCGCATCGACCTCGACCTCGGTCAGGATCGTCGCCACTTCGCCGCCGACGCCGGTCGACTCGAGCCGATTGCGAATCGCCTGCTGCAACATGAACCCGATCGAGCCCTCGGTCTGCGCAACGCAAACGTCGAGCGACTGCGGCGGAATCTTCGTCGACGCCTCTTCCGCCTGCACGAGGATGTTGCCGACCTGCGGGCCGTTGCCGTGCACGACGATCAGCTTGTAGCCGTGGCGCACGATCTCCGCGAGCCAGCGCGCGGCCTGCTTCGCGCGCGCGATCTGCTCTTCCTGCGTGCCGCGATCCTCCGGACGAAGGAGGGCGTTGCCTCCGAATGCGACGACCGCGAGCATCAGAGCTCTTCCCGCTCGAGCGGCATCGTCATGCAGCGCGGACCGCCGCGCGCGCGCGACAGCTCGTTGCCCGCGATCTGCAGCGCGTACTTTTTATCGGTCCACGTCTCGAGCTCCGTGCGGCCGAGGAGGAGGTCGTCTTCGTAGACGATGTGGTAGCCGTGACGCGCGAGCGCTTCCGCCGTGCGCACGTTGCGCTCGTACAGCAGGATGATCCCCGGCGCGAGCGCGAATGCATTCGCGCCGTCCGTCCACTGCTCGCGCATCTGATCGACCGCGCTCTTCCCGCCGCAGTAGATCGGCTCGAGATCGAAGCCTTTTTTCTTCAGCGCGCCGAGGAGCGACTTCTGTTCGGAGTATGCGAGGGCGCGCTTCTTCGTCAGGTCGACCGTCGTCACCGTCGCCGCCTGGCTGCCGCTCGGCAGAATCACCGGCGGATAGATCAGGCACTCGTTGCGATTGATGAACGTGAAGATCGTGTCGAGGTGCATGAACGAGCGTTGCCGCGGCACCTCGACGATGATCACCGTCTTCACGCCGGCGTTGCTCTCTTTCAGCGAACGCATGAGCGCCTCGACGCCCGACTTGTTCGTGCGCTCGGTGACGCCGACCAGCAGCAGATCGCGCCGCGGCACCAGCACGTCGCCGCCTTCCAGTGTCGGGATGTTGCGCGTCATCGGACGCTCGCGCTCCGTCTCCATGAAGTCGACCCAGAACGGCTCGGGGCGTTTGAGCTTCGGATGAAACTCGAAGACGTACTTCGACAGCAGCGACTCGCGGCGGCGCGCCTGCGTGGCCATCGACGACACGACGACGCGGTCGCCGAGGACGATTTGCGGGTCGCGCATGAAGAAGAGGTTCGGAATCGGGAAGAGATCGAACTGCGGCAGCTCGCCCGACTCCATCTGCCGCTCGATGCCGGCGATGAGAATCTCCGCGAGCTGCGCGGGGCGCTTCTCGAGCAGCGCGCCGACGAGCTTGCGGCCGAGGCGGTTGCGTTTCGCGAGATCGCGAACGACGTGCGACTTCACGTCGTCGTCGTCGAAGATCTCCTCGAGCAGGTCCTGCAGGTCGAACACGTCGTCGGCGACGAAGCGGATGAGCTGCTGAAAGCGGCGGTGCTCCTCGCGCGCGACCTGGCCGTAGAGGATGTCGTCGAAGAGGAGCTGGGCCATCATGGGCGGGATCATCACGTCGATCTCGCGGCCCGGGAGGTGGACCAGCACGCTCTTCAGCTTGCCGATCTCACTCGTCACGTTCAGTCGCATGCGCGCGGGATTCTATCGTGGCGTCGAATGCCGTAAGATCGAGCGGGCCCATGCGCACGCTCGCCGTGCTGTTGCACCTCGCGACCGCTCCGCTTCTTCTCGCGGCATCGCCGCGCGTCGTCTTCGAGCGCGTGCTCCCCGCCGCGCACACGATCCATGGAGAAGAGGTGGCGATCGCGCAGGCGATCGGTGACGCGGCGAGCATCGAGACCTTCATCGACGTCTTCGTCGCGCAGGTGAACAAGTCGCAGATCCTGCGCATGCGCGACTCGCGGCGCGCGACCGGTCCCGCCGACGCGTATCTCAACGTGAAGGCGTTCACGTGCACGACCGCGACGCGCGAGCGCAACAAGAACTACTGGGTCGACGCGCTGTGCACCGCGAACGTCGACGTGCTGTCGAACACGATGCAGCGGCTGTCGACGTTTCACGTCGAAGGCGCGGGAACGTCGGGACATCTGCCCGAGATCGGCGAAGAGCAGAAAGACGCGGCGCTGCAGCAGGCCGCGCGTTACGCGGCGATCAGCGCGGCGGAGCGCATCACGCCGCGTCGCGTGCGCGAGTCGATCGCGCTGGAGACGAATGCGCCCGCGTTCGAAGAAGGGTTGGCGATGATCGAGTCGGGACGACTCGCGGAGGCGCGCGCGATCTGGGTGGAGGCGCTGCGCAAGAACGCGTCGTCCGCGCCGCTGCGCTTCAACCTCGGCGCGGTGTGCGAGGCGTTGGGCGATCGCCGCGCGGCGGAGCAGCACTATCGCGCGGCGCGCGAGCTCGCGCCGAACGAGGCGCGCTACGCGCTGGAGTTGAAGTTGTTCGGGAAGAGGGACTGAGCGCCGGCGACGCGCCGGCGCTCGACATCCTCGTTACTCGATCGACTTGACGTTGATCGAGATCTGCTTCGGGCGGGACTCTTCCTTCTTCGGGATCGAGATCTCCAGCACGCCGTGCTTGTAGTCGGCGGCGATCGCGTTCGCGTCGACGCTGCGCGGCAACGTGAACGTGCGCGTGAACGAGCCGTACGCGCGCTCGATGCGGTGGTAGTTGCGATCATCCTTCCGCTCGAACTGGCGCTCGCCAGTGACCGTGAGCAGGCCGTCCTCGAACGTCACGCGGAGATCCTTCTCGTCGATGCCCGGGACTTCGACCTTCACGAGGATCTTGTCCTGTTCCTCGAGAACGTCCACCGGGGGATTCCACGTGCTGGACTGCTCCTCCTGCACGAAGGGGAAACGGAAGAAAGGCTCGAACAGGCGTGCTTCGAAACGAGTCAGATTGTTTCTCATGTCTAACCTCCTGAGTTGATCTGAGCTACTTATACTCACGTCATTCCAATTTGTCAACCACTAATCTTATTTCAGAGGACTCAGATTAGCGATTTTGGTGCTCGGCGAATGCCTTTCCTCGCCGAACTGTTCCTACCGCCCGCATGACCGCAGTCCTCGAAACGACGGATGACCTCGCCCGCGAAGTCGCCCGCAGACGCACCTTCGCCATCATTTCGCACCCCGACGCCGGCAAGACCACGCTGACGGAGAAGCTCCTCCTCTACGGCGGCGCGATCGAGGAGGCGGGCTCCGTCCGCGCGCGCAAGGCGCAGCGGCACACGACCTCCGACTGGATGGCCATCGAGCAGAGCCGCGGCATCTCCATCACCTCGACCGTCTTGCAGTTCGAGTACGACGGCTCGGTGCTCAACCTCCTCGACACGCCCGGCCACCAGGACTTCAGCGAAGACACGTACCGCACGCTCGCCGCGACCGACAGCGCGGTGATGGTCTTGGACGGCGCGAAAGGCATCGAGCCGCAAACGCGCAAGCTCTTCGAAGTCTGCCGCCTGCGGCACATCCCCATCCTCTGCTTCGTGAACAAGCTCGATCAGCCGGCGCGCGATCCCTTCGAGTTGCTCAGCGAGATCGAGCGCGAGCTCAACGTCTCCGCCGTGCCGATGAACTGGCCGATCGGCGACGGTCCGACATTTCAGGGCGTGTTCGATCTGCGCCATCAACAGGTGCTGCGCTTCGAGCGCACGAAGCACGGCGCGTCGATCGCGCCGGTGACCGTGAGCGGACTCGATGATCCGACGCTCGCCGACGCGATCGGTCCGACCGCGTGGCAGGACTTGCGCGATGCCGCCGAGCTGCTCGAAGGCGCGGGCGCGGCGTTCGATCGCAAGCAGTTCGAGTACGGACGCGTGATCCCGGTCTTCTTCGGCAGCGCAGTGAACAACTTCGGCGTCGAACCGTTTCTGCGCGCGGTGATCGAGCTCGCGCCGCCGCCGTCCCCGCGTCACGCGAAACGCGGCGGCGAGGACTTCGAGCTCGAGCCGACGTCGCCGACGTTCACCGGCTTCGTCTTCAAGATCCAGGCGAACATGGACAAGCGCCATCGCGATCGCCTGGCGTTCATGCGCATCACGTCCGGCGTGTTCGAGAAGGACATGTCCGTGCAGCACGCGCGACTCGGACGCGAGGTGCGCATGACGCGCCCGCATCGCCTGTTCGCGCGCGAGCGCGAGACGATCGAGCGCGCGTATCCGGGCGACGTCATCGGCTTCGTGAATCCGGGGCTCTTCCAGATCGGCGACGCGGTGTCGTCCGACACGCCGGTCGAGTTCGATCGCATCCCGCGCTTCGCGCCCGAGCACTTCGCGACGCTGCGCGCGAAGCAGGCCACGCGGCAGAAGCAGTTTCAGAAAGGTCTGGAGCAGCTCGAGGAAGAGGGCGCGATGCAGGTGTTCGTCGTGCACGACGGCCTGCGCAGCGAGCCGATTCTCGCGGTCGTGGGCGAGCTGCAGTTCGACGTGCTGCAGTCGCGCCTCGAGACGGAGTACGGCGTCGAGACGACGCTCACGAATCTCACGTACAAGCTCGCGCGCTGGGTGAATCGCGACGTCGAGGAGGTCGCGCGCATGACGCTGCCGTCGCGCGCGCGCGTGGCCACCGACCGCAACGGCCACGCCGTCGTCCTCTTCACCTCGGAGTGGGAGCTGGAGTACGCGCAGAAGGAGAACGCGGGCGTGGAGTTTCTGGCCGCGAGCTGAGAAGCACCATCGCGCCGAAGCGCGCTTCCACGACGTAACGCGCGCGCAGCCAGCTCGCGATCTCGCGTCCGTAGTCGATGCCGAAGCCGCGATAGCCGAACTCGCGCGTGTCGCGCGGCACGAGCAACACGGACCGCGGTTGCCTCGCGTTCAGCTCTGCGACGATCGCGCGTTCTTCTCCGATGATCTCCACCGGCGTGAACGTCTGATAGCGCAGCGGCGTATGCGCCTTTGCCAGATAGTTGATCGCCAAGCCTTCCGGCATGACGACGAGCTCGCGCCCTCGCAGTCGCGGCAAAAGAGCGCGCATCGCCGCGGCGCGTTCCGGCGAGCGGTCGTAGTACACGCCACGCGGCGTCGTCACGGGCACCGCATCGCGATACGACACATGCGCCGCGTACAACCCGCTCGCGGCGAGGAGGACAAAGAGCGGCGCCCACGCGAGCGACGCGCGACGCGAGTACACGCCGCGCTCCGGCAGCCACGCGAAAAGCACGTACACGATCAGCACGACGACCGGAATCACGAACACGAAGCCGTACCACGCCGGCGTCACGTTGAGCCAGATGCGCGACGACGCGCAGAGCGACGCGAACAAAAGTAACGCGAGCGGCTCGCGCGGTCTGCGCAACGCGAACGGAATCAGCGCGAGCTGCAACAGCGTCCACGCGCGAAAGAACGTGTCGTTCGCGAGCAACGCGATGGCCAGCGCCACCGCGACGACAATGGCAACGCGCAACTGCGGCCGCCGCTCCCACGCGGCGAGCAACAACACCACGAGCACGATCATCGCTGCGCCGCGTAGCGAGAGCAGCAGATTCGCCGGCCAGTCATGCATGCCCGTCACCTGCGCGTAGAAAAAGCGTGCGGATGTGCCGCCGAGGAGCGACGGCGGCAGCACGTTCGCGCGCAGCGCGTCCGCACCGAAGATCGCGAGGGCGACGACGAGCGTCGTCAGCATCGCCATCGCGTACACGAGCTTCTTCCCGCGAAACAGCACCACCAGCGCGAGCGCGAACAGCGCGTACTCGATCTTCGTCCACGACGCCGCGACGAGCAGCAGCGTCGCTGCGGTCGCGTGTCCACGCAGCAGCAGGGCGATGCTCCAGAGAAAGAACAGCATCGCGAACGTCGCCGCGTGCGCGTACGGGAAAAAGTAGTTGCAGCCCCACCCGCCGATGCCGGCCATGCTGAACGCGAAGAAGATCAAGAGCGCCGCGCCCGCCGCGAGTTCGCCCGCGAGCGGACGCACGATCCACCAGATCGCCGTCGCCGTCAGCAGCGACGTCACCAGTCCGATCGCGACGTACGCGCCGAGGGAGCTGCCGGTGATGAACGTGATCGCGGCGAGGAGGTACGGCGTCAGCGGCGGGTAGTAATAGAGGATGTCGCGATAGAGCACGGTCCCGCGGAGGAGTTGCTCGGGGACGTAGAGATCGCGACCCGCGTCGATGATCGGATCGAGCCAGCGGCCGTACGACTGCGCGAACGCGATAATTGCGGCAACCGCCGCGACGCTAGTCGCCGCGAATCGATTCCGGATCGACTCCCCTCGACTCACACCACTCACGATACGCGAACGGCGAGATCTCGCTCGGCTTGATCTCGCTGCGGCCGCCCCAGAACACGTTCGTGTACGACACGGGCATCCCGATCGATTCGAGATGCTCGTCGATCGCCTTCTTGTGCGCGAGCACCGCGTCCTTCTCCGTTCCGTGCGCGACGGCCATGATGTTCACGTTGCGGAACTCCGGTCCGCCCTCGCGCCAGTAGCAGTGCGTGAGGATGTGGAAGCGCCCCACTTCGCGCCCGGCCTCCATCTCGCGTCCCTCCGGCACCGCCCAGTGAAAGAGCGCGTTGAAGCGCGTCACGCGCTCGCCTCCTTCGAGCGGCTTCACGTGCTCGAGAAACGTCGAGAAGCGTCCGATCACCGCGCGCTGATTCAGACTCTGCGCGACTTCGAGGAACGTCTCCAGCGGCACGCCCGCCTCCGCCGCGCGTCGCTCCCACAAATCGCGGCGCACTTCGTCCGGCGTGAGCTCGCGCTTCAGCGCCGTCATCACGCGCCACTCGAGATCCGACAGCTCCACCTTCGCCGTGTCCTTCACCACCGCCAGCTCATCCGACTTGCTGCCCGGCTCCATCCCCTTGCGACGCACGTGTCCGACGCCCAGCGCGAAGATGCGCTTCGCCGGCATCACGCGGAAGTGCTCCGCGCCCGTCATGCGGGCCAGCACCGCGCAATGTTTCGCAACCGAGTAACCCTGCGGCACTTTCACGGTCGTCCAGAGCCGGTAGCTCGAGCCCGGCGTTGCCGCGTCGGTCGAGCGGATGACGACGTGTCCCGAGAACGGATCCTCGCGGAACATGAAGTCGAACGCGTCGTCGAGCTTCTCGTTCGGGAACTGCCACGCCACGAGCGCGCCTTCGGCGAGGTTCGTCGCCATCAGCGTCTGCCGCACGCGGCGGATCGTGCCCGCGCGCAGCATCGCCGCGATGCGCTCCATCACCACGTCCGCGTCGAGTCCAGCCTTCGCCGCGATCTCGCCGAACGGATCGCGCACGAATCCCTGAATGCGATCCTCCGACACCGCGAGAATCTGCGCGTTCAGCGGATCGGTGTGCGTGACGGGGAGCTCCGAGGTGGTGGTCATCGTGCGATGGTATCAAGCGATACCATAGGGACGTGCGCCGGCTGATCCTCGCCTCCCTCCTGCTGTGCGTCGCCGCGACGGCATCCGCCGCCGACCTCTCGCTCGCGATTCCGCCCGACTGGACGCCGCGCGCGCAGGTCGGCGACAACGTCAGCATCCGGCTGCGCATCCACAACAACGGCCCCGACACCGCGACCGGAGTTCGCGTCGTCATCTCCACCCCGCTCGTCGACAATCGGATCAGCCGAACAGACTTCGTCCCGTGCAGCAGCGGCGTCGAATGTGCGCTTCGCGACATCGCGCCGTCGAAGGATCTCGAGGTCTCGGTCTCCGGAAAAATCCCGTCGCAGACCGGCGCGTTCATCTTCACCGCCACCGTCTTCTCCGCGAACGATCCGGAGCCGGGCAACGACACGGGCACGCGCCCGTTCGAGGTGCACGCCGAGCCGGACATGGAGCTCTTCTTCACACAGAACGCCGAGCCGTACAAGTACTCCGGAGACCCTGAAGAGAAGGAGACGATCGAAGTCGGGATCATGAATCGCGGCGTGACGCCCGCGACCGACGTGGCACTCACCGTCGACTTTCCTCCCGGCACGAAGATCCTCAGCACGACCGGCAACGAGTTGTTCGACTGCGAAGCGATCGGCACGTCGATGATCTGCCGCGCCGCGGTCTTTCCCGTCACCGGCTACGTCACCGGCATTCGCGTGAGCGCGCGTTACCTCACGCCGCCTTTGTATGACGGCGGCACCGTGCAGATCGCCGCGCATGTGCGACAGAACGAGCCCGACTTCGATCCGCGCGATAACGACATCACGCAGACCCTGTTCCTCGATCCATTCTTCGCCGTCACGAACACGAACGACGACGGACCCGGCTCGCTGCGCCAGGCCATCCTCGACGCGAACGCGCTCTGCACGAAGACCTGCACGGTCGGCTTCCGCATCCCCGGCCCGCTGCCGCCAAACGGCTGGTTCACGATTCAGCCGCGCACGCCGCTGCCGGTCATCAACTTCAACGGCGCGATCAAGGGCACGAGCGAAGAGAAGCTGCTCGACCTCGCGCCGGGCAAGCCGATAGTCATGCTCGACGGCTCGCTCCTGAAGAGCGGCGACGGTTTGACGCTCATCAGCGACACGAAGGTGAGCGCGCTGGCGATCGGCAACTTCCCTCGCTTCGGCCTCTACCGCGAGATACAACCGTCCTCGAAGTCGCGCTACGGGTCTTCCGGCGATCGCCTCTACCTTGGCGTCGATCCCACCGGCCGCGTCGCCGCTCCAAACGAACGTGGCCTCGGCAGCACCCTGTCCATGCGGATCACGAACTCCGTGATCAGCGGCAACCGTCGCAGCGGCATGGCGGTGTACGGACATGTGTACGTCGATCACTGCCGCATCGGCGTCGCCGCCGACTCGGACGCCGCAATCCCGAACGGAGCGAGCGGCATCTTCGTCCTGCTGCCGTCTTCGAACGCGCCGGTGTACGACGTCGAGACGACGATCCGCGGCTGCGTGATCGCGCATCATCCCGACTTCGGCATCGCGCTGCACATGCCCACGCAGCGCGCGATGCTCTTCGAGAACAACTCGATCTACGACAACTTCGCCGGCGCGATCGACTACGGACTCGATGGACCGACGCCGAATGTTTTCGATGACTCGTTGCGCCAACCGAACAAGCCGACCATCGTCTCCGCGATCTTCGACGGCAAACGCACGACGATCACGGTTCGCGTCGAGACGCGCGAACGCCCCACGCTGTTCCCGGAAAACGAAAACGACCACAGCTCGCCGCACGGCTCCGGCTCGCGCGCGACGATCGAGGTCTACGCCACGCCCTCTCCCAAACGCGACGCGACCGTCCGCCTCGGCATCGTCACCTTCCAGTATCTGGAGCGCGACAAGTTGAACGTGCTCACCGGCTCGCTCACCGTCGACGGCGATCTGCGCGGCGATTGGATCACAGGCGTTGCGATCCGCACGCGCTCCGAGAACTGGTGGGATTACTTTCGCTACTCCTATGAGACGTCCGAGGTGTCGGAGGCGGTCGGGGTGAAGTGAATATGACTTCCGGCACTGCCGGGAGTCATTGCGCGAGTCGATCCTGAAGACATGACTCGCGCGTTCGCGTTGCTGCGCTCCGCCGTCGTCGCGCCGCTCTTCGTCTCGCTGTGGACGTGGTTCGTGCCGCGCTGGATCGCGATGTCCAAACGCGTCGCGCTCGAGCCGCAGCTCGCTGTCGTGTCGATGATTCTGATGATCCTCGGCGGCGCGATCATGCTCCGCTGCGTCTTCGACTTCGCGTGGACAGGACGCGGCACGCCCGCGCCGTGGGATCCGCCGCGGCGGCTCGTCATCCGCGGGCTTTATCGTTGGGTGCGCAATCCCATGTACGTCGGCATGGGACTCTTTCTCATCGGCGAGGCCTTGATGCTCACCGGCATTCAGCGCGAGATGTTCATCCTCATCGCGTCGCTCTTCGCCGTCGTCACCGCGTTCGTCATGCTGTATGAAGAGCCCACGCTGCGCGCGACATTCGGCGATGATTACGAAGAGTACTGTCGCGAAGTCCGGCGCTGGATTCCGCGGCTGACGCCGTTTGACAAATCTTCCGAGCGTGCCGTACCCTCGCCGCACCTGGACTGATTTGCGGGCGGCTTGCAACCAGGATAAAAAAAGCTAAAGAGCCAGCACTCGTCAGCATTTGCATTGCGAGCCGCCCCGCACGTTGCGGGGTTTTTTGTTTTCTGGAGACACGATGGCACGACCGGATCAGACCGACACGCTGCGCGCCCTGCTCGCCCAAAGGATTCTCGTACTCGACGGCGCGATGGGAACGATGATCCAGCGCTACGGTCTGGACGAAGAGGCGTTTCGCGGCGCGCGCTTCGCGAATCACACGCGCAGTCTCAAAGGCGCGAGCGACGTCCTCGCCATCACGCGTCCGCAGGTGCTCGACGAGATCCATCGCCAGTACCTCGCCGCCGGCAGCGACATCATCGAGACCAACACCTTCAACGCGCAGGCGATCTCGTTCGCCGACTACGACCTTCAGCCGTACGTCTACGAGATCAACAAAGCGGCCGCGGAGATCTGTCGCAAGGCCGCGGACGACTACTCGACGCCGGAGAAGCCGCGCTTCGTCGCCGGCTCGATGGGACCGACGAACCGCACGGCGTCGCTCTCGCCCGACGTCAACAATCCCGGCTTTCGCGGCGTGTCGTTCGACGAGCTCGTCGAGGCGTACTACGAGCAGGCGCGCGGACTCGTCGACGGCGGCGCCGACATCCTCATGCCGGAGACGACGTTCGACACGCTCAATCTGAAGGCGGCGCTCTTCGCGATCGAAAAGCTCTTCGCCGACATGGGCATCACGCTGCCCGTCATCGCCTCGCTCACGATCACCGACGCCTCCGGCCGCACGCTCAGCGGACAGACCGTCGAGGCGGCGTGGAACTCGATCTCGCACGCGCCGCTCCTCGCGGTCGGCATCAACTGCGCGCTCGGCGCCGAGGAGATGCGCCCGCACGTCGAAGAGCTGTCGAAGCTCGCGCCGATCTACATCTCCTGCTATCCCAACGCCGGCCTTCCGAACGCGCTCGGCGGCTACGACGAGACGCCGAACATGATGGCCGACGTCTTGCGCGACTACGCGGCGAACGGCTGGCTGAACATCGTCGGCGGCTGTTGCGGCACCGGCTTCGATCACATCCGCGTCATCGCCGAGACGGTGGCCACGCTCCCGCCGCGCGTGCCGAGCGAAGTGCCGCGCCATCTGCGTCTGAGCGGACTCGAGCCGCTGACCGTCACGCCCGACTCGAACCTGATCATGGTCGGCGAGCGCACGAACGTCACCGGCTCTCCCGCGTTCGCGAAGCTGATCAAGGCGGGCGATCTCGACGGCGCACTGCGCGTCGCGAAGCAGCAGGTCGAGAACGGCGCGAACATCCTCGACGTCAATATGGACGAGGGCATGCTCGACTCCGAGCAGCTCATGCACGACTTCATCAACCTGCTCGCGTCCGAGCCCGACATCGCGCGCGTGCCGATCATGGTCGACAGCTCGAAGTGGTCGGTCCTCGAGTCGGGACTGAAGTGCCTGCAGGGCAAGTCCGTCGTGAACTCGATCTCGCTCAAGGAAGGCGAAGAAGTCTTCAAAGAGCACGCGCGGCTCTGCAAGCGCTACGGCGCCGCGGTGATCGTGATGGCGTTCGATGAGCAGGGACAGGCGGACACGATCGAGCGCAAGGTCGCGATCTGCTCGCGCGCGTACGACATCCTCGTCGATGAAGTCGGCTTCGATCCGACCGACATCATCTTCGACGTGAACGTGCTCACCGTCGGCACGGGCATCGAGGAGCACAACGCGTACGGCGTGAACTTCATCGAGGCCGTGCGCCAGCTTCACGAAAAGTATCCGCTTGCGAATTCGAGCGGCGGCATCAGCAACGTCTCGTTCTCGTTCCGCGGCAACAACGTCGTGCGCGAGGCGATGCACGCCGCGTTTCTCTACCACGCCATCCGCGCCGGTTTGACGATGGCCATCGTCAACGCCGGACAGCTCGGCATCTACGAGGAGATTCCGAAGGACCTCCTCGAGCTCGTCGAAGACGTGCTGCTCAATCGCCGTCCTGACGCCACCGAGCGCCTGACCTCCTTCGCCGACACGGTGAAGGGCAAGGGAAAGACGCAGGAGAAAGAAGAAGAGGAGTGGCGTCACGGCACGGTCGAGGAGCGGCTCTCGCACGCGCTCGTGAAAGGCATCGTCGATCACATCGACGCCGATGTCGAAGAAGCGCGGCAGAAGTATCCGACCGGCCTCTCGATCATCGAAGGTCCGCTCATGGACGGCATGAACGTCGTCGGCAATCTCTTCGGCGCGGGCAAGATGTTTCTCCCGCAGGTGGTGAAGAGCGCGCGCGTGATGAAGAAGGCGGTCGCGTATCTGCTCCCGTTCATGGAGGCGGAGAAGGCGGCGTCGGGCGATCAGTCGGCGCGCGGCAAGATCCTGATGGCCACCGTGAAGGGTGACGTCCACGACATCGGCAAGAACATCGTCGGCGTCGTCCTCGGCTGCAACAACTACGAAGTCCTCGACCTCGGCGTCATGGTTCCGGCCGAGAAGATTCTCGACACGGCGGAGAAGGAGAAGGTGGACGTCATCGGTCTCTCCGGCCTCATCACGCCGTCGCTCGACGAGATGGTGCATGTCGCGCGCGAGATGGAGCGGCGCGGCTTCCGCGTGCCGCTGCTCATCGGCGGCGCGACGACGTCGAAGCTGCACACGGCGGTGAAGATCGCGCCGCGCTACGAGTCACCGACGGTGCACGTGCTCGATGCATCACGGGCAGTGGGCGTCGTGAGCAACCTGCTCTCCGAGCGCCGCGACGACTACGTCGGCGGCGTGCGCGGCGAGTACGAGAAGCTGCGCGCGGGACTCGAACAGCGCGCGATCACGATCCTTCCGCTCG
>DATELS010000253.1:0-3350 GCA_035276365.1 Thermoanaerobaculia bacterium | reverse complement strand
GCTCGCAAACCGGACAGCAGTTCAACGACTACCTGAACATCCTCCGCCCGCTCACCGGCGGTAAAGAAGGCAACATCTTCGTGATCCTGGGCGGCGCGATGCCGTCGTGGGACCTGCCCAGCCTCGCGCCCGGCGCACACGCGCAACCCGCGCAAGTCGCGGCGATGGAGAAGATCATCGACCTCGCCGAAGACCCGGTGATGGCGATGAAGCGATTCCGCGAGCTCGTCACCGGCGCCGTCGAGAAGTTCAGCGACGGTTCCCTCGGCGCGGCGACATGGATGCTCGACGTCGCCGAGGGGACCATTACGGACAAGAAGCTCGACCTCGCGGCGGTCGATCAGATTCGCGCCGAGGCCGCAAACCTCATCAGTTCGGTGCAATTGCGCAAGTACACGGAGAACAAGCGCAAACACGCCGCGGTGAGGCTCGTCCTCGAGTTTTTCCCGACGCTCCGCCTCGAGAACGTCCTGCATCAGCTTCGCGGCGAACCGCGCGCGGAACGCCGTCGCACGCTCCTCGGAATCATCGAAGCGTACGGCGTGCTCGGACGCGAGGGCGCGCTCGCGGCTCTCGAACAGGAGTTGCAGCGCAGCGACGCCGACACGTACTACCTCCGCAACCTCATCTTCCTCATGCATCGCATTGCGCGCGATTCGGAGAGCACGGTCGATCGCGAGACGGCCTTGCTCACCCAGGCCTCCGTGCCCGGACAGAACATCTACGTCATCAAAGAAGCGGTGACCGGCCTCGCGCACAACAAAACCGAAGCGGCGGTGAAGGTGCTCACGACGCGGCTCGCCGAGTTCGAGCTGATCCTGCTGCGCAACGACACCTCTTCGTATCCGATCGCGGAGATGCAGAAAGTGCTCGACCGCATCATCGCGTCGCTGTCGCGCATCGGGACGTCGGCCGCGTTGCTCACCATCGCGCGGCACGGGATGAAAGCGAATCCGCCGCTCGGCGACACGCGTCTGCGCCTGGCCGCGCTCGCGCAGCACGATCTCTCGTTCGACGAGCAGACCGTGAGCGTGCTCCTCAAGGCGCTGCGCGATGACATCCCGGGCAAACTCTTCGGGCGCTTTCTGCCGAAGAATCAGGAGTCCACGATGCGCCTCATGGAGGCGCTCTCGGGAACGCGAACGGACGCGGTGGAAGACGTCTTCACCGATCTCGCGCAGCGATTCGGCGATCAGGAGATTGGCCGCGCGGCCGCGGAAGTGCTCGAGAAATGGTCGCCATCGGCTCCGCCGGTTCGCGATGCGGCGACACTGACGGGCGAGCTCGAATTCTTCGGACTGCCGTCGGTGATGCAATCGCTCGGCGAGATGCGGGCGACGGGAATGCTCACGTTGCGCTCGAAACAGGGACAAGCCGCGGCGAAGCTCGTGGTGCTCGACGGAAAGTTTCTCACCGCGCAGCGCGGCAATGCGCGCGGCGTCGACGCGCTGTACGACATGCTGGAGCGGCCGATCGCCGGCAGCTTCGCCTTCGTGCCGTACCAGGACGAAAAGATGAAGTCCGATATCGTCCCGCGCGACCTCCTTGGCCTGCTGCTCGAAGGAGTCCGTCGTCACGACGAGCTGCAGCGGCTCGTCGCGCTCGTGCCGGACCGGATGATTCTGACGAAGACGAACGTGAAGCCCACGCCGCACGAAGAAGAGGAAGACCCGACGTTCGTCCGCGACGTGTGGGTGAAAGCGAGCGGCGGCGGCACGGTGGGCGAATGGGAGCGCGACATGCCGACCGATTCCTATCGCGTGCGACGCCTCGTCGCGCATTGGCTCGAACAGGGCGCACTCACGGGCAGCATGTAGGAGCTACCGCCCCCGGAGGCGCTGCAGCGTTTCCTCGTGACGCAGGAGCGGACGCATCGCGTCGACGGGAAAGTCGTTCGGATACCACTTCGCCAGCGCCGCGGCGATTGTAAGCCCCACCATCACCGGCCGGAGCGCGCGGCGATCGGTGATCGTGATGCGCACGCCGCCGCATTCTTCGTTCTTGTGCGTGCTTGCGTTCGGCGTGAAGCGGATCGGCTCGAACGTGACGCCGGCGAGTGGCGGGAGCTCGCGGATCAGGCGCGCGCCGTCGATGTACGGGGCGCCGAGAATCTCGAAAGGCGTGTCCGTGCCGCGGCCGACGCTGATCGCGCTCTCCAGCAATCCGATGCCCGGATACAGCGCGGCCGCGTTCAGCGAGCGCATGTTCGGCGACGGGTTCACCCACGGCAAACCCGCCTCGTCCTGCCAGTCGTCGCGATTCCAGTTCTTCACCGGGATCACGGTGAGGTCGACGTCGATCGCGCGCTCGGTGCGAAAGAGTTGCGCGAGCTCGCCCACCGTCTTGCCGTGCCGTACCGGCAGCGGGTGATAGTTCGTGAACGTCGACGGACCCTCGGAGACCGGTCCCTCGACGATTGTCCCGCCGATCGGATTCACGCGATCGAGCACGATGAACTTGATCTTCGCCTCCGCCGCCGCCTCCATGGCCAGGCCCATCGTCGAGATGTACGTGTAGAAGCGCGTGCCGATGTCCTGCACGTCGAAGACGAGCGCGTCGAGTCCCGCGAGCTGCTCGCGCGACGGCTTGCGGCGCTCGCCGTACAGACTGTAAATCGGCAGGCCGGAGACTTCGTCGACGCTGTCGGAGACCTTCGCGTCGAGCTTTCCGCGGATGCCGTGCTCGGGACTGAACAGGGCGACGAGCTGCACGCCGGGCGCGCTGCGCAACAGATCGAGCGTGGGATTGCCCGTGCGATCGATGCCGCTTTGATTCGTGATCAGACCAATGCGCATTCCGCGCAGCGCCGCGTAGCCGCTCGCGTGCAAGACGTCGATCCCGTTCTGCGCGTCGCCGCCGCCGGTGACGAAGCTGACGCGCCGCGGCTGCCGCACAAAGTGCGCGCCGGCGATCGACTCCGCGACGAGCGTCCCGAGTTGCCGCTGCAGCGCGACGACGCTCCCCTTGCCATCGGGATGCACGCGATTCGAGAGAAAGATGTAGAACGTGCGCGACGACGGGTCGATCCAGAGAAAGCCGCCCGTCCAGCCGGTGTGTCCGAAGGAGCCCAGCGGAAAGAGCTCGCCGCGCGGACGCGCGTACGCGGAGTCGACGTCGAAGCCGCCCGCGCGGAGAATCGCGACGCCGTTCGGCGTCTGCACCTCCGTCATCGCGCGCGGAAACGTTCCGCCGCGCAGAATCGAGCGTGCGAATTTCGCGAGGTCGCGCGTCGTCGAAAAGAGTCCGGCGTGACCGGCGACGCCGCCCATCTTTCGCGCCGTCGGGTCATGCACCACGCCGCGCAGCCCCGCCTCGGTCGGCGCGATGCGCGCTGACTGCGCGGGCCGGAA
>DATELS010000252.1:0-3838 GCA_035276365.1 Thermoanaerobaculia bacterium | reverse complement strand
CCCGACCGCCCGCAGCCGCGACTCGATCGCGATCGCGAGCGCGGCATGGCCGTGTCGGTCGGCCGCCTCCGCCCGTGCCCGCTCCTCGACCTGCGCATGGTCGCGCTGGTCCACAACACGATCCGCGGCGCCGCCGGCGCGGCGATCCTGAACGCGGAGCTGCTGAAGGCGCGGGGACTGCTGTGAGATCGCGTCGATGATCGTCATCAAGTTCGGCGGCACCTCGGTCGGCGACGCGGATCGCGTCGCGAACGCGATCGAGATCGTCTCCGAGCGCAAGCACCTCAAGCCGATCGTCGTCGTCTCCGCGCTGGCGGGCGTGACGAACGATCTCGTCGCCGCGAGTGAAGCCGCGTGCGCGCAGGACCCGAAGCGCGTGAAGGAGATCATCGACGGCGTGCGGCAGCGTCACGAGGACGTTGCGCTGCGGCTCGTGCAGCACAAGTCCGATTTCCTCGAGGCGTTCATCCGCCAGCTCGACAAGCAGATCGAGGAGATCGACACCATCCTCCGCGGCATCGCCCTTCTCGGCGAGATCACGATGCGCGCGCGCGACAAGGTGATGTCCATCGGCGAGAAGCTCTCGTCCGTGCTCTTCGCGTACACGATGATGATGCGCGCGCTGCCCGGCGAGAACGTGCACGCGGAAGAAGTGATTCAGACGAACGATCACTTCGGCGGCGCCACGCCGGACATGGACGTCACGCGCGAAAACGCCGAACGCGTGCTCGTGCCGATGCTCGAGCGCAATCGCATCCCGGTGATGGGCGGCTTCATCGGCCGTACGAAATCCG
The DNA here is from genome assembly GCA_035276365.1 of Thermoanaerobaculia bacterium. Lineage (GTDB taxonomy): Bacteria > Acidobacteriota > Thermoanaerobaculia > Gp7-AA8 > Gp7-AA8 > QHVT01. The sequence goes on along the minus strand of DATELS010000252.1, from coordinate 3,044 downwards.
GAGCCACCACCACCCTCGGACGCAACGGTTCGGACTACAGCGCGGCGATCGTCGCGGCCGCGATCGGCGCGGATGAAGTGCAGATCTGGACCGACGTCGACGGACTGCTCACGTGCGATCCCCGCCTCGTCGCCGGCGCGCGCGTCATCGATCGCCTCTCGTTTGACGAAGCCGCGGAACTGGCGTGGTTCGGCGCGAAACTACATCCGCGCACGCTCGAGCCCGCGGTCGCGGCGAACATCCCCGTGCGCGTGCTGAACACGCACAACCCCTCGTCGCCGGGCACGCTCATCACGCGCGCCGGCGCGAGCGAAGACGGACCGCGCTCGATCGCGCGCAAGAAAGGCATCACGCTCGTCAACGTGACGTCGAACAAGATGCTCGGCACGCACGGCTTTCTCGCGCGCCTCTTCTCCGTGTTCGAGGAATTGAAAATCTCGGTCGATCTCATCACGACGTCCGAGGTGTCGGTGTCGGTGACGGTGGACGAGAAACATGACATGGAAGAGCTCGAGCGACGGCTGCGCGAGATGGGCGACGTCAACCTCGAGGACAACCAGTGCATCGTCGCGGTGGTCGGGCAGAACGTAATGGCCGACGCGCGCACCGGCGCACGCGTCCTCGACGCGCTCCATGGCCTCCCCGTGAAGATGGTTTCCCTCGGCCGCTCCGGTCTCAACCTCAGCATCGTCGTCGACGACGCGCAGGCCGATCGCGCGGTGCAGGCCATTCATCGCACGCTGTTCGAGGCGCCGGTGCCCGCATGAAGATCGCGCTGCACGGCTACGGGAAGATGGGAAAGGCCGTGGAGAAGGTCGCGATCGAAGGCGGACACGAGATCGTCGACGCGAAGGATGCCGAGGTGCTGATCGACTTCTCGCATGCGGACGCGCTGGATGAGGCGCTCGCGATCGCGATCGAGACCAAACTCGATCTCGTCATCGGCACGACCGGATGGAACGCGCGTCTCGACGACGTGAGCGCGCGCGTCGAGGCCGCAGGCATCGGCTGCGTGTACGCGTCGAACTTCTCGCCCGGCGCGAACGTGCTCTTCGCGCTCGCGCGTCGCGCGGGCGAGCTGTTCGCGCGCTTCCCGCAGTACGCCGCGGGGATGGAGGAGCGCCATCACGCGCAGAAGAAAGACGCGCCGAGCGGCACCGCGCTCAAGATCGCAAGCGAAGTGAAGGACGGCAGCGGCGGGAAGCTCGAACCGGCGATTGCGTCGACGCGCGTCGGCGCGGAGTTCGGATTGCACACGCTCTTCTTCGACTCGCCGGACGACCTCGTCGAGCTCTCGCATCGCGCGCGCGGCCGCGACGGATTCGCACGCGGCGCGGTCTTCGCAGCAGAGCGCGTGCGCGGCCGCAAAGGCCTCTTTCGATTCGATCAGTTGCTGGAGTGAATGATGTTTCGTGGCGTCGGTACCGCACTCGTCACCCCGTTCCGCGAAGACGGCTCGCTCGATGAAGCGGCGTTCGCGAAGTTCGTCGACTGGCAAATCAATGAAGGCGTGAACTTCCTTGTGCCGTGCGGGACGACGGGAGAAAACCCGACGTTGACCGCGGACGAGCACCAACGCGTCGTCGAGCTGACGGTGAAGACGGCGAACGGACGCGTGCCCGTGCTCGCGGGCGCGGGAAGCAACTCCACGACGCGCGCCGTCGAGCTCGCGCAGCAAGCCGTCGACCTCGGCGCCGACGGCATCCTCACGATCACGCCGTACTACAACAAGCCGACGCCGGACGGATTGCGCCGCCACTTCGGCGCGCAGGCGGACGCGGTCGAGAAGAAAAAGTCCGGCTTCCCGATGATCATGTACAACGTCCCCGGCCGCACGGGACTGAACATGACCGCTGAGACGACGCTACGGATGGCGCGCGAGATCCCGAACGTGATCGGCACGAAGGAAGCGTCGGCGAACATGGAGCAGATCCTGTTCGTGTTGCGCGATCGCCCGAAGGATTTTCTCGTGCTCAGCGGCGATGATGCATGGACACTCCCGCTCCTCGGCGCCGGCGCGGACGGCGTGGTCTCCGTCGCGAGCAACGAAGTGCCGCGCCTCATGCGACAGATGGTCGACACCCGCGACGTCGCGATCCAAAACCGATTGCTCCCGCTGCTCACCGGCAACTTCATCGAGTCGAATCCGATCCCGGCGAAGACGGCGATGAAGATGATGGGGATTCTCGATTCGGACGTCGTGCGCGCGCCGCTGGCGCCGATCACCGATGCGAATCGCGCAAAGCTGCGCGCGATTCTTGAGGAGTGCGGATTGCTGTAGTCTCAAAGTCGTAAAGTCTCAAAGTCTCAAAGAGGCGCATCTCCTTTGAGACTTTGCGACTTTGAGACTCTGAGACTTTTATGCTGACCATCGAAGACCGCGTCAAAGCCCTCCCCAACGCCGATCGGACCGAGGCGTTGAAGACGATCGGGTTGTTCCTGGCGGAGTTGGAGAAGGGCACCGTTCGCGCGGCCGTGCGCGACGACATGGGCGTGTGGCGCGCTCAGACGTGGGTGAAGGAAGGGATCCTCGCCGCGTTTCGCCATGGCGTGCTCGCGGAGTTCGCGAGTGGCGCGCTTTCCTTCGTCGACAAAGACACGTTGCCCGCGCGTCGTTTCAAAGCACAGGACGGCATTCGCATCGTGCCGGGCGGCTCGTCGATTCGCCGCGGCGCGTATCTCGCGAAAGGCGTCGTCATGATGCCGCCCGCGTACGTCAACATCGGCGCGTTCGTCGATGAAGACACGATGATCGACTCGCACGCGCTCGTCGGCTCGTGCGCGCAGATCGGCAAACGCGTGCACCTCTCCGCGGCCGCGCAGATCGGCGGCGTCCTGGAACCGGTGGGCAACGTGCCGGTGGTAGTCGAAGACGACGTCGTGGTCGGCGGCAACAGCGGCATCTACGAAGGGACGATCGTCCGTTCGCGCGCCGTGATCGGTGCGGGCGTCGTGCTGACCGGATCGACGCCGGTGTACGACGTCGTCCGCGGCCAGATCTATCGCCGCACCGCCGATCACCCGCTGGAGATTCCCTACGGCGC
>DATELS010000251.1:0-23153 GCA_035276365.1 Thermoanaerobaculia bacterium | reverse complement strand
GGGCGGCGAGACGCCGCCCTGCCAGCCGGCGTGGACGCCGGCGGTCCGCTGCGTGTCCCTAGTGTCCGACCGACCGCCGCCGCCCGGGCACGTACTCCACGAACTGCGGCACCGTCAGCGTCACCGCGCCGCACGTCACCGTCACGATCGTCTTGCCCGGCTCGTGTGCCGGTGCGATGACGTTCAGCGTCTGACTGTCGAGCGACGTCGTGCTCGTGGCCGGGACGCCGCCGAACATCACGCTGCAGCCATTCGAAAGCCCCACGCCGCGGATCGTCATCGGCGTCCCACCCGTCGTCGCCGCGACGTTCGGCGTGATGCGCGAGAGCGTCGGCGAGATCACCGCGATGCGCAGCGATGCGCACGACGCGGGTGACTCGCATTCGATCGACGCCGTGCCCGGAAACAGCGCCTGCACCGTCAGCGTCCCCGGCACATCGAACGACGACGGCACCGAGATCACCGGACTCGTCGCATGCACCGCCACATTCATGCTCGCGCCCGCGACACCGGACGGCAGCGACGCGTCGATCGACGCCGTCTCTCCCGCGAACAGCACGAGATTGTTCGGCGTGAACGACACCGTCGTCCCGTCGTCATTGAGGATCGTGATGTTCACCGACGTCCGCGAGAGTTGCAGGTTCGATGGATTCGAAAGCGCGATGCTGAACATCTCGTCCGGCTCGACCTTCGTGTCGCCGTAGATCGGGATGAGCAGCGTCGCCGTCGTCGAGCCGTTGAAGCTCAGGATGCCGCCGCTCGACTGATAGTCGTTGTCGCCGAATCCCGCCGTTCCCTCGACGGTCACCCACTGGAACGAGCCGTTCGTCGGCGCGTCCGCGGTGAACGTCAGCTCCGCGTTCGGGAATCCGTTGTCGCCTTCCAGCACGGTGACATCCGACACGGTCACCATCGGCGGCGTGGAGTTGTCGTCGTTGAGAATCGTCACGCGGAACTGCGTGCGCGCGAGCGAGAGGTCGTGCGGATCGTACAGCTCGAGGAGGAACGACTCGTCGCCCTCGATCTGCGTATCACCATTGATGGCGAAGCCAATGTCGACCGAGGTTTGATTGCCGAAGCGAATCGGCTGCTGCATCGCCGGATACTGCAAGGTGCCGGGGAAGTAGTCGGACGAGTCCGCGGTCTCGTCGATCGTGCGCCAGGCCACGGTGCCGGTGCAGCGCGAGCTCGCGTTCAGCGTCAGCGTCACCCAATTCGTGCCGCCCGTGCCCTCGCTCACGCTCACGTCATCCGCGGTCACGACCGGAATCGGATCGTCCTCGGTCAGCGTGAACATGAAGCTCACGTTGTCGTACGGGCCGCTGCTCGTGTCGACGTACTGCACGTTGATCTGCCACTCGCGCGGCAGACTCTGGTAGCTCTCGTTGCCGTCGATGATCAACTTCATATGCGCGACGGTTTCGCCCGCGGGGATGCGGCACGTGCCGCAGTCGAAGTGGATGTTCGCCCAGTACTCGTTGATCTGCGCCGGCTGGAAGATGCGCGGGCTGATGCCGATGTCGTACGCGTACGGCTCGCTCAGCGTGAACGTCACGTACGCGTCGGTCTGGCCGTTGCCTTCCGGCCAGACCGTGTCACTGATGGTGATCGTAGGGCGTGCGGCGTGCGCAAGCGTGGCGACGCCGAGGAAGAAGAACAGCGAAAGCAGACGAGGCGTTTTCATCGCGATTCTCTCCGCGACGATTAGACGTTCACGAATCGTACCTCGTTTACGCGGGAACTGCGATTCCCGCGGGCCGCCTCTTCCGCAGGATTGCGGCCGAGACGAGCGTCACGACGAGCCCGACCGGAAACGGCTCCATGAACGTCATCGCGCCGTTGATGAGCGGGTTCTTCATCAGCTCTTTGTAATGCGCGACTTCGCCCTGCTTCGCCGCGATCTCGCTCTCGCTCGCGCCGTTCGCACGCATCTTCTGCACCTCGTACGCGCCCCACTTGTCCATGTGGTCCGGCATGAAGTTGTAGTAGATGATTTCCCACGAGACGACATACGCGAGGCACGAGATCACGGCGATGAGGATGCCGACCGTGAACGCGCGTCCGAAGGACACGGTGCCGCGGCCGACGTTGTCGCGATACGCGCGGATGCCGAAGAAGATGAGCAGGCAGGAGAGGAAGATCGACGTGTAGCCGAGAATGAGACCGTTGTCGAAGTTCACGATCCCGCGGTCGATGAGCGGGAGGGTCGCGAACATCATGACGGAAGCGATGGCGCCGGAGATGAGCCCGAAGGTCAGTACGATTTTTTTCATGGCTGGAACCTAGCGATTGTCCCGCGAATTGTCGTCGTACGAACGGGTGATTTCGAGAGAAATCATCCGTTTAGGGGATGAGTCCGAGCTCTTTTCCCTTCTGCACCGCCTGGACGCGCCGGCTGACGCCGAGCTTCTCGAAGACGCGCGACGAATGCGTCTTGACCGTGTTCTCGGACACGAACAGCTTTTCCCCGATCTCGCGATTGCTCAACCCCTCGGCGATGAGTCCCAGGATCTCCAGCTCGCGCGGGGTGAGACCGGCGTCGCGCAGGTTCTCGGCGTTCAGCGCGAACGGACCGTTCTCGCGGACGCGCACCTCTTTCACGACCACCACTTCCTTCGGCCGCGTCCATTTGAGGCCGAGGTAGATGCCGACCGCGGTGAAGATGAGGGCGAGCAGACCGCCGTACAACTCGCCCGGATACTCGTGGACGAAGTGCTTGTACTCGATCACCTTCAGGAGCGTGATGAGCACGCCGCCGGCGACGCCGTAGAGGAGAACCTGCTTCGTCAATGCCGTACGCCGCGGCTCCGCGTGGGCGGCGGTGCGGGATCTTTGACGACGACCGGCAGCCGCACGACGCCGCCGCCGGCCGATGCGAAGAACGTGATCGTGATCTCCGTCGCGCCCGGTGCGCGTCCATAGACGGTGAGCGAGGTACTGCCGGTGTTCATCTCCATCCCGGCGATGTTCGAGTCGGCGGATCGCGCGGTGAACGAGGTTGCGTCCGGCGCGAAGGCGAGATCGATGCGCGCAGACTCGCCGGGCGCGAGCTGCACCGCGGCAGGCGTGAAGGTCACCGAGTGCGGCTCGAAGACGTTCAGCGTTCCCTTGAGACGTCCGACCGGCAGGTACGACGGCAACGACACCGCGAAGGGCGCCTCACCGGTCCGGAGTGTCTTGACTGCAATCGGAACACTGCGCGCGCCCTTCGGAACGGCGATTCGCTCCGGTCCCGCGAGCCACGTTGGATCCGCGTAGAAGAAGATCGCGTCGTCCGCGGGAGCCGGCGTCGGTAGCATGAGCGTGATGGACGTCGTGGTTTTGTTCAGCGCGTAGTCGTCGTACTGCAGATAGATCGAGTCGTCGTCGAGGATGTAGCCGCGGAAGTAAGGGTAGTCGGGCAACACCAAACGCGCACCGGTGACGTTCGACACGTCGAGGTAGAACTCCTCGTCGCCCTCGGCGTCGCGATCGTCGATGACCGGTATGGTGAATTCGTACGACGAAGTGAACGGCGGCAGCTCGATCGTGGCGTCGTAGCGCGCGTAATCGACATTGGTGTACGCGTCGCCGGAGCGGTCATGCAGATGCATCGACACGGGCTGCGCTGACGGCGGCTGGATGCTGATGTGGAAGACCGCCATCGCGTTCGGGCCTTCACGGACCGGATGGGCTCCGCCGAAAATGACGGACGGTGGTTCGTCGTCGCGGATCTTCACCGAATACGAATCGACGACGCGGTCGCCGTCGAGAAGCTCGATCCGCACGTCGACGTCGCCGGAGTACGCGGAGTCGTTGATGTAGAAGCGTTCTTCCCTGAGCGTCTCGTTCGGCGCGAACGTGACTTTGCGCGGCGCGGCGACGCGCGAATCGCCGGTCAGCCGCAGCGTTGCGGACGTCGAACCGGTGGTGCGTCCGGCGCGGCGCACGGGAACGGTCAGCCATTTGTCCGACTCGGCGAATTCCGTCGCGCCCGCGGCGAATCGATACAGCGTTTCGGACGGGACGCCGTCATCGTTGAGGATCGTCGCGGTGGCCGTGCGGCGCGCGACATCCGCCAAGCCGTTGCAGCACGACGTCACCGTCACGGTGAACGTCTCGTCGTTCTCGAGGTCGATGTCGCCGTTGATCTCGAACACGGCCACGCCCGCGACGTCGCCCGTGACGATCGTCGCCGTTCGCGGCGCGAGGTTCACGTCCGTGGCGTTCGTCGTTCCGTGCGTCGCGGTGATCCCGATATTGAGCGTGTACCCAACGGGCGCGCTGAGCGTCAGCGGCACTTCGAGGCGCGTCTTCTGATCGAAGCCGCCCTCGCGCACCGACGCGTCGCCGATGGAAAGCGACGGCATGCGTTCGTCGTCATTGACGGTGATGCTCGCCGTGGCGCCGACGAAGCCCGAGAGCTCGAGTTGGAGGATTGCGGTCCGCTGCCCGGTGAACAGCGCGTCGTCCACATTCAGCGCAACCTTGACCGACGACTGGCCCGGCTCGAAGACGACCGGAATCGGCGCCATCCACTCCGGTCCCGACGAGGGCACGATGGTGAGCGTGAGCTCCGCGCCGGCGGCGACACTGCCGTTGCGCTGCACGGTCACGGTGGCCGCTTCGGTCTCGCTGAATTGATAGCTGTCGCGATCGAATGTGTAGGGGAACGCAGGCCGGTCGTCGTCGCGGATCGTGAGCTGAATGACGTGGTTGATCTCACCCACGATGGCCACGTTCGCGATCTCATCGCTTTCCGGCATGTCGTCGCCGGTGATGTCGAGCTCGATCTTTCCCTGCGAGATGAGCGGCCGCACGAGCGAGAGGTCGGCATTGCTGGTCGTCACGTGCGTGAGGCGAAGGACCGCGTTGGGACCGAAGAGGAAGGGCGGCACGAACGCGACCGGAATCTCGAGACGCTGCTTCGCATCGGTCTCCGTGACTTCGATGGACGCGGGCGCCACGACGCTCGGGAACGGCTCGTCGTCGACGACGGTCAGCGTTCCCTCGGATGTTTGTACCGCCGCCGTCCCCGGTCCCTCGCCGCCGCACGTGAACGGCGTCGTCTGCGTACCGGCGTAGACCGAGTCGTTGACGATCGGCACGTTCACGAAGCGGGACGTCTCTCCGGGTGCGAATGCCGCGCTGTACTTGCCGCATTGGAGAGACCAGTTGCACCACACACGCACATAGCCGGTCGTCGTCGCGTTCGTGTTTCCCGTGCGCGTCAGCTCGAACGTCGCCACGCCGGCTGCTTCATTCACGAGGAGCGAGGTCTGCGTGCACGCATGCGTGGCGATGGTGTCGTTGTCGTTGACTGGGATGTAGAGCGAGATGCGCGGGTCGCCGCCGACGCTGTACGGATTCGCGAACGTCCAACCGCCGGTCGGATTGCGCAGTACGAACTCGCCGGTCTGCACCGACGGAGTCCAATAGAAATCGTCGGCGGCCTGAATCGTCACTTGCTTCTGCGACTCGCCTGGACCGAACGTGAGCGTGCCGGCATTCGGCACGAGCATGCCCGACGTGAGGTAATCGACGCTCGCGGAGCGGGAGAGGTCGCCGGTGCGGCCGACCGAAACTTGTGCACTCTGACCTTCCTCCAACGCCGGTCCGCGCGAGGGCAGCTCGAAGAGTCCTGATGCGATGAGGATTTCGCGATACAACTTCTCCGGATTCGTAAGGTACGCCGTGCCCTCGACGCGCACGATTCTCACCGCCGTGAACGTGTGCTGCACCGACGGCTGCGCAGGCGTCAGCGTCGTCGTGAGCTCAGGCGAGCCGTCGCCGAAGTCCCACGTCATCTGCACCGGGCACGTCGCGGGCGTGAAGCTGTCCGAGAAGAACTGAGGCGTGAACGTGATGGTCGTGCCGGGCTCGCAACGAAGGGGCGTATCACGGGTGCAAGTCGAGCCCGAGACGCTGACAGCGCCGAGGTGCGCGGCGGGGACGCACGTCTGCGCGTTCGCCGCCAGCACACACACGACGGACACGAGGGACGCCAGGATGTGGGGACGCATGGACGGACGAAAGGTAACATAACCTTCGCGCGGCGCCAGTCCGGTAAACTGTCCTCGCCGCATGTCCTCGTTCGTCCATCTCCATCTCCACACCGAATACTCCCTGCTCGACGGCGCAACGCGCCCCGAGGATCTCGCCAAGCGCATCGCGAAGCTCGGCATGCCCGCGTGTGCGATCACCGACCACGGCAACATGTTCGGCGCGGTCGAGTTCTACAACGCGATGAAGTCGGCCGGCGTCAAGCCGATCATCGGCTGCGAGATGTACGTCGCGTACGGCTCGCGCTTCGACAAGACGTCGGTCGAAGATCAGCAGGCCGACGCGGGCGCGAACAACCATCTCATCGTCCTCGCCGCGAACGACACCGGCTACAAAAACCTCGTCAAGCTCGTCAGCGCTGGATACACCGAGGGCTTCTACTACAAACCGAGGATTGACAAGGAGTTGCTGCGCGAACACAGCGAGGGACTGATCGTCCTCTCGTCGTGTTTGAAGGGCGAAGTCTCGCAGGCGCTCGCGGGCGGAAACTGGCAGAAGGCGAAGGATGCCGCGCTCCAGTATCGCGAGATCCTCGGACCCGAAAACTTCTTCCTCGAGATTCAGGATCACGGCATTCCCGATCAAGTGAAGATCGTGCCGATGATGGCCAAATTGGGCGAGGAAGTGGGGTTGCAGCTCGTCGGCACGAACGACTCGCACTACCTCGACAAGTCCGACGCGTTCGCGCACGAAGTGCTGCTTTGCATCGGCACCGGAAAGACCTTGGGCGACGAGAAGCGGATGAAGTTTTACTCCGACGACTTCTACGTCAAAGGTCCGGACGAGATGCGGCGGGTGTTCAAGGAGCATCCACAGGCGGCGGAGAACACTCTACGCATTGCAGAGCGGATCAACGTCTCGCTCGACGTGAAGGGCTATCACCTTCCGAACTTTCCCATCCCCGCGACGACCACGCTCGCGGAGCACTTCACGAAGGTGACGCGCGCGGGACTCGACAAGCGTCTCGCGGCGATGGCGCATCTCTTCGCCGCAAAGCGCAAGAAGCACGAGCCCGCGGAGTACTTCGACCGCCTCGAGCGCGAGCTCGAGATCATCAAGAAGATGGGCTTCGAGGGCTACTTCCTCGTGGTCTGGGATTTCATCAAGTACGCGAAGGACAACGGCATTCCGGTCGGTCCCGGCCGCGGCTCCGCGGCGGGATCGCTCGTCGCGTACTCGCTCGGCATCACGGACGTCGATCCGCTCGACTACGACCTGCTGTTCGAGCGCTTCCTCAATCCCGAGCGCATCTCGATGCCCGACATCGATCTCGACTTCTGCATGAACCGCCGCGGAGAAGTGATCGACTACGTGCGCGACAAGTACGGGAAGGAGAACGTCGCGCAGATCATCACGTTCGGAACGATGGCCGCAAAGTCGGTCGTCCGCGACGTCGGCCGCGTCCTCGGCCAGCAGTACGGCTTCGTCGACAAGATCTCGAAGATGATCCCGGGCGGTCCCGGCATCACGCTCACGGATGCGAAGAAGGACTCGCCGCAGCTTGCCGACGCGATCAAGAACGACGAGGAAGTGAAGAAGATCGTCGAGATCGGCGAGAAGCTCGAAGGGCTGTCGCGCCACGCGGGCATGCACGCGGCGGGCGTCGTGATCACGCCGGAACCGGTCACGAATTACGTGCCGCTGTACCGCACGAACCGCGATGAAATCGTGACGCAGTTCGACATGCGCGTCGTCGAGAAGATGGGCCTCGTGAAGATGGACTTCCTCGGCCTGCGCACGCTGACGGTGATCGACGACGCGGTGAAGTCGGCGAAGTCGGTCGACGGCATCGACATCGATATCGAGAACATTCCGCTCGATGATCCCGAGGTGTACCGGCTCTTTCAGGAGGGACGGACGAAGGGCGTGTTCCAGTTCGAGTCGGGCGGCATGGTGGATCTGCTGCGCAAGGCGCGCCCGACGCAGTTCGAGGATCTCGCCGCGCTCAACGCGCTCTATCGCCCCGGCGCGCTCGACGCGGGCATGGTCGACGAGTACGTGCGCCGCAAGAACGGCAAGGCGGTGAAGTACCTCGTGCCGGCGATGAAGGAAGTGCTCGAGGAGACGTACGGCGTCATCGTCTATCAAGAGCAGGTCATGCAGATCGCGCAGAAGGTCGCGAACTACACCCTCGGACAAGCGGACCTGCTGCGCAAGGCGATGGGCAAGAAGGACGCCGAGGTCATGGCCAAGGAGCGCGGCGGATTCGTGATCGGCGCGGTCAACAACGGCTATGACAAGAAGAAGGCGAACGAGATCTTCGACTACATCGAGCCGTTCGCGCGCTACGGCTTCAACAAGTCGCACTCGGTGGCGTACGCGCTGGTCGCGTATCAGACGGCGTGGCTGAAGGTGCACTACCCGCGGCATTTCATGGCGGCGCTGATGTCGTCGGAAATGGATCGGACCGAGGCGGTGGTGAAGTTCATCAGCGAGGCGAAGTCGATGGGCATCGAAGTGCTGCCGCCCGACGTCAACGAGTCGAACATGTTCTTCACGGTCGTCGGTCCGAACATCCGCTTCGGACTCGGTGCGGTGAAAGGCGTCGGCGAGAGCGCGGTGGAGACGATCCTCGAGGCGCGCCGACGCGCCGGACGCTATACGTCGCTCCTCGGCTTCTGCGAGGAAGTCGATCTGCGCGCGTGCAACAAGAAGGTGCTCGAGGCGCTGATCAAGTCCGGCTCATTCGACTTCATCGGCATGACGCGCAAGGCGCTCTTCGACCAGCTCGACTCGACCGCGGATTCCGCGCAGCGCGTGAAGGACGAGAAGGAGCGCGGCCAGAATTCGCTCTTCGGCATGTTCGCCGCCGCCGCGCCGAAGACGCAGACGCAGGTGCGCAACGCGCCGGAGTGGCCCGAGGACGAGCGGCTGAAGTACGAGAAGGAGACGCTCGGCTTCTACATCACCGGACATCCGCTGAACAAATTCATCGACGACATCCGCCAGTTCGCGACGGCGGGGGTCGCGACGGACACGCTGTACCGCTTCGTGGATGAGACGGTGAACATCGGCGGCATCGTGTCGCAGATGAAGAAGTCGAAGATCAAGAAGGGGCCGAACGAAGGGAAGATGATGGCGAAGTTCTTCCTCGACGATCAGCAGGGATCGGTCGAGGTGGTCGTCTTCTCGGACCTCTACGCGAAGTACATGAAGTGGCTCGACAACGGCGTGGCTGTGCTGGTCACGGCGACGGTGAAGGACACGGGTGGCCAACAGGCCGGACGCTCGGCGTCGCTGCAGAGCGCGGAGCAGAACGCGCAGCAGATCGACGACGAGTACGGCGGACACCCGGAGTCGCGCGCGCGCATCTCGGCGTATGAGCTGCGCATCGAGGACGCGGAGGATGAGCGCGATCCGAAGGAGATCGAGCGCGAAAAGTACGGCGATCGCACGGATAACTTCTCACTGTTCGGGACTCCTGTCGTCGCGGATGCAGATGCGTTCAACGAGGCCGCGGCGTCGATCGCAGAGGAGCCGGAGGCACCGGCCTCATTCGCCGCGCATGCAGCAGCGTTTCACGAGTCGCCGATCACACCCGAGCTCTCCGCGCTGGAGATCGTCCCGCTGGACGGCATCCGCGACAAGAAGGTGAAGGAGATCGCCCTCGAAGTCCCATATCCGCGGATGAACGAGGACACGGTGAAGAAAATCCGCGAGATTGTGGAAGAACACGCCGGCGAGATCCCGCTGACGATCACCCTGGTCGAGCTCCCCGCGAGCGTGGCGGCGTCGGTAGGCCAGCCGCAGATGCGTCTCAAGGTGAATCATCACTTCAGAGTGCAACCGGGACCGGACCTGAACGCGGCGCTGCAGGATGTGCACGCGAATCCGCGGTATGTGTTTTAGCGGCGGTTGGCAGTTGGTGGGAAATCGAGCCGCGTTACTCGACGACCGGCTCTTCCGGCATAGCGAAGCTGATCGCGGAATCGCCCGCGATGCGGCGAAGTAGCTGCCCATTCTTGTAGCCGCTCAACCCCGCATCAGCGACGGTCAGTACGAGGCCGTACTGCAGAAAGTGTCTCTTGAGCCGGCGCGGAACGCATTCATCGAGCAGAATGCGCAATCAACAAGTCCTTCGCCTGTTCCAGCGCGGCGATGGCCTGCTCGCGTGAAACACTCGGAAAGTCTTCCAGGAACTCGCTGAGCGGATGGCCGCCTACGAGGTAGTCGACCAGCGCTTGAAAAGGCACGCGCGTCCCGATGAAGACGGGCGTCCCGCCGAGAGTCTCGGGATCGGAGTGAATCACCGGATCATGTTGCGCCATCGCGGCCATGATACTGAGTCCCGCCGATCGGCTCGCTGGGGTTCAACTCGAGCGCGGCACCTCCGTAAGGCTTGACGGTGAAGTTACTCAGCGCGTTCAAAGTCGCCTGCGTAAGCAATGCGATGCGTTGCCATAAGCCCGTCTCTCGCCGCCGCAACTTTCGGCGTCACATATTCGAATATCTCGTTTGGTGGCGACACTCGTGCGAGAAATTTTTCTATCGCGTCCAGGACTAGCAACGCACTCATTCGCAGGCCGTCCTCATCGGGCGGCATGTGGTCGTAATTTAGCGAAGACGGTGACTCCGGTCCTTCCGTGTAGTGGAAGACAAGATCCAGCCAGGTCCCGTGCGTAGCATGAGAGCCGATCTTTTGTACCAATACGTAAAGATCGTCTCCGTGGTCAGGTGCCACGGCCGCGTATAACTCACGAACATTCGGAAATAGCTTCGCAATTCGCTTGATATCGGCTTGCGGGATGCCGCTCGCGTCGAGCGCTTGATCGATGGAGGCCAGCATTCGTTGCTCGATCACCTGCATGAAGCCGCGGCGGTCGGCATTTCGCTCGATGATTTTTTTCAACTCCAGTTCTGCAGCCAGCCCATCAGCAACGAATGCGTCAATCCGCTCCTCGGCGCCATCCGCCAACCACAAGAGCTTGAGAGCCGACTCGCAAACTGTTCGAGTGAGAATCGGCACAGTCTCTCCAAACCTATGTTGCTTAGCGAGTTCGAGGATGGCGCGCATGATGCGACCGCATCGCATCAGCAACCCGGTCAGAACGACGTACGTCCGCCGAGCTACGTCACGCGCTCCCGGCGCGTCAGGAAGGAGGGACGCGACGTACATAGCGATGATCGCTACGTATTTGTGCCACTCAAAGACGAGTGGCATCGTGAACCGATCGGCCTTGCACTTGCGGAGCAGTTCCGGTTCAAATACGGGCGGATCTGGCAAAAAGTCGTCGTGGTCCATGAACGATGATACTGCTCGGCCAACGAGAGTCAGATCGGAGACTGACACGTTGACAGGGTTAGCTGTGTCCCGCCAACTCCGCCTGCTATACTGCCCTCGGTCCTTTAGTTATCTCTAATTGCGAGGGGAGGGCGGGACGATGCGAAGACTACGAGCCACCGCCGCCGCCGTTGTGCTGCTGATCCTCAATGCTGCCGCCGTTTCGGGGCAGTGCGTCTCGTCCGTCGACATCATCTCCGAGCGCGGGACGACGCCGCGTTTTCTCGCCGGTCCCTCGGCCTGGAACGGCTCCATGCTGCTCGTCGCCGGTCCCGAGCTCGACCGTGAGGAATTCCAGCTCCGCCTCTACGACCAGTTCGGCCATCCGCTCTACCCGAGCGAGAAAATTCGCTCTTCCGGTGAAAATCTGATCGACGTCCTCTGGACCGGCACCGAGTTCGGCGTCTTCCACGAAACATCCGAGGAGATCCTGGCGCTGACGAGGGTCAACACGGTCGGCAAGGCGCTCGATCCGCGCGTCATCGAGATCGACGACATCGAGCTGCTGGGCGACGATCAGGCCGACGTCGCGTGGAGCTCGCAGGACAACGAATACATCGTCGCGCACACGCTCACGAGCGGCGGGCAGCGCGACATCATCGTGTCGTGGGTGCAGCGCGACGGCTCGGTCGCCAAGCAGACGACGATCGACGACGCGTCGCTCGACTCCTTCGTGCGCGTCGCCATCGCCGCCTCGGGCACGATCGGCA
The DNA here is from genome assembly GCA_035276365.1 of Thermoanaerobaculia bacterium. Classification (GTDB taxonomy): domain Bacteria; phylum Acidobacteriota; class Thermoanaerobaculia; order Gp7-AA8; family Gp7-AA8; genus QHVT01. Next base: position 11,120 of record DATELS010000251.1, on the reverse strand, counting down.
TCTTCTACGAGGACGAGAAAGCGAACGAGGTCTACTACGTCGCCATCAACGGCGACGTGAAGCGCAAACCCGTCCGCGTGTGGGATTCGGGCGACGACGTCCTCGTCGCCGCGCGCGGCAACGAGTTCGCGCTGCTGCGCCGCGTCGACGCCGGCAGCGACTCGATCGTGCGCTGGCAGATCATCGACACGAGCGCGCAGATCATTCGCCGCGACTCGCGCATCTTCCTCGGCACGGGCGGCGACGTCGAGCCGGTCGCGCTCCTCGCGATCCCCGGCGAATACGCGCTCTCCTACCTCGAGTGGACCGAGGGACTCGGCAACGGCGACGCGTACTATCGCCTCGCGCGTTTCGGACTCGACGAAGAGCGGATCAGCGACACGTACTTCTCCGCCGCGACCGGCAATCGCCGGCGTCGCGAGCGCACGGACTTCCCCTTCGAGTGGACCGGCAGCGCGTACGTCTCGCTCGTGTCGAACGAGAACGGCGACGATCAGGACACGTACTTCGTCCGCTACTGCCCGTTGCGCGCGACGGTCTCCGCTCCGCGCTTCGCACGCGCGGGACAAGTCGTGACCTTCACCGCGTCCGCGGACGGTGGCGTGCCGGGCTACGCATACACGTGGACCTGGGGCGACTTCGGCACGGCGCAGGGACCGACGATGCAGCTCAGCTTCCCGTCGAACGGCGAGCAGCACGTGACCCTCACCGTGCGCGACTCGACCGGCACCGTGACGACCGCGGAGTTTCACATCGCGATTGGAGATCCGCGGCATCGCGCCGTGCGGAAGTAGCCGACGTGCCGCTGCATCACCTGCAGTACCGCGAGGTCTTCGACCGCGTGCAGGACATCATCTATGTCCGCGATCTCAACGGCGTGATCCTCGACATCAACGACGCCGGCGCGCGTTTCTTCGGCCGCGGCAAGGATGAGCTCATCGGCCGGAAGCTGCATCGCCGCGACGATGACGCGCAGGGACGCAGTCTGAAGGCGACGAACGAGCTGCTGTTCGAGCATGGACTCGATCGCTCGACGGTCGAGATGCGCAACGCCGCGGGCGCGATGCGCACCGTCGAGACGACGACGACGCTCATGCGCGACGAGGCGGGCAACGCGATCGGCGCATACGGCGTGATGCGCGACGTGACCGAGGCGGTGGAGTTGCAGCGGCTCATGGCGCGCGACAACGCGCGCAAGACGCAGGAGCTCGAGGAGGCGCACGCGATTCATCTCGCGTTGCTGCCGAAGCAGGTGCCGCGTCTGCCGCACGTCGAGATCGCCGTGCGGATGCGCAACGCGACGGAGGTCGGCGGCGATTACTACGACTTCTCCGTCGCGCCCGACGGCGCGCTGACGGTCGCATTGGGTGACGCCACCGGTCACGGCCTCAAGGCCGGCATCTTCGGCGCGACGGCGAAGAGCTACTTCCACACGCTCGCGGGACGCGCGACGCCGCGCACGATGCTCGAGACCATGTCCGCGGCGTTTCGCAACCTCGGACTCCCCGCGCTGTACATGTGCCTCATGCTCGTGCGCATTCACGAGCGCGAGGCGTCGATCATCGGCGCGGGCATGCCGGCGTTCTATCTGCGCACGCGCTCGAACGAGATCGAGCGCGTCGAAGTGGCGGGCACGCCGCTCGGTGTGCGCGGGAAGCCGTCGTTCGAGGGACGCGTCATCGACTTCGATCGCGGCACGACGCTGCTGCTCTTCAGCGACGGCCTGCCGGAGCTGCTCGACGACAACGAGCGCGAGCTCGGCGAGGACGCGATCCGCGACTGCTTCGCCGCCGCGGGTGACGCGCCCGCGGAGGAGGTGCTGGCGCGCGTGCTGGCGATGGCCGACGCGTGGTCGCACGGGCGGGCGGCGGAGGATGATGTGACGGTGATGGTGCTCAGGGGGACGTAGCGCTTCGTCTCTTCGTCGTCGGAAACGGGATCGAGCGCAGAAACTCCGCGAGATCCTTTCGTTCGCTCGCCGAGAGCACGGCGTTGCCGTGCGTCGCGAGCAGTTCTTCCAGCGTCGCGACGCTGCCGTCGTGCAGGTACGGTGCGGTGTCGAAGACGCCGCGCAGCGACGGCGTGTCGAAGCTGCTGCCTTTGCGCTCGCGCGCGCTCGTGCCGGTGCCGACGTCGTGCTTCTTGCGATCCGTGTACAGCGGCGCGGTGTGACACGACGCGCATCCGCTCGACGCGAACAGCGCGGCGCCGCGCGCGTTCTGCGGCAGCTCGCGATGCGGTGCCTCGAGCGACGTCATGTACGCCGCGAGATCGTCGAGGTCCTGCGAGCGTCCGCGATTCGGCGGCGCGGTGTCGCACGACGGCGTGCAATTCATCTCGCCGTGCGCGAGTCCCGTTCCCGCCTGCACGTTGCGGATCGTCGACTCCACGTCCTGCAGCTCATCGAGATCGCCCGACCAGTGCATCGGCAGCGTCTGCAGCACGCCGTACAGCGCGGTCGTGTTGCGCGGACCGTCGCGGAAGATCCACGTGCGACCGTCCGTGCCGCCTTCGAAGTGACACGTCGCGCACGAGATCCACTTGTCCTGCGCCAGCGTCTCGATCGCCGAGCTGTGAAAGAGAATCTTCCCGTTCAGGACATGCGGCGCGAGCGGAATCGACGTGACGGGAACCGTCCGCACGACCGCGTCCGTCGCTGTATCGATAAACGAGACAGTGCCGTCGAGCGCGTTCGTCACGTACACCGTGCGCTCATCCGTCGACAGCGCGATCCCGCGCGGATTCGCGCCGACCGCGACATGCGCTGCCTTCTTCTTCTGCGCGAGCGCGATCACGGACACGTCGTTGCTGCCCGCGTTCACGACGTACAACTTGCCGGACGACGTCACCACCGCGTCGGTGGGCATGTTCACCGGCTTGTCGATCTCGTCGAGCACGAACCGCTCGCTCGTGCCCGTCGCGAGATCGATTGCGGACACGACAGGGAAGACCGTCGTATCGAAGAGCAGCCCCGGATTCGACGCATTCGCGCGCGTCTGCGGCACGTACGCGCGCCCGTTCGCGATCGTCACCGACTGCGCGAGATTCCCATCCGCCTCCGTCGCCAGCACGCGCGCGACCGTCAGCGTCGTCGCATCGATCACGCTCACGCGTCCGGTGCGCAGATGCGTGACGTACACCGCGTCATCCGCGAACGTCACGCCGCGCGGATACTCCTCGGTCGCAATCGACGCGATCGGCTGCAGCGACTCGGCGTCGAGCACGCGTACCGCCGCCGCGCCGTAGTCGCTGACGAAGAGCCGCGCGCCGTCGCTGGCGATCCCGAACAGCTCCGTCCCCACGCGCGCCGACGCGATCACGCGCTGCGCGTCGAGATCAACAACGAACACGCGACCCTCACGCGTCGTGACGAATGCGCGATTGCCAAGGAGCGCGAGAGTCTGCGGCGTCGCGCCGAGACGGACCTCCGCGACCTTCGCATCCTCGACCACGGACACGCTCTGCGAATCCGGATTCGCGACGACGACACGTCCGCCGTTCTGCGTCACCGCGATCGGCGCCGAGCGGCTGATCGCGAGGACGGCAGAGACAGCGACGAGAAGGCTCCGCACGGCGGAAGGGGGCGACTCCTATTCGGGAGTCGCCGTCGTCAGCACTTCGTAGTCGAGGGGACGGCCGAGGGTGAAGTGGATCAGGCGGCCGGACTCGGCGCACTGCAGCACCGCGATGCTGTTCACGCTCGAGCTGCCGGTGAACGTGAACGCGATCGCGCCGCCGGGCAGGATCTGGTACGTGCCTGTCGTCTTGCCCGCGTACGATCCGCCGGCGTTGTACGTGCCGTTCACGATCGTGTACGTGCCGTTCGCGAAGAACGTGACCGCGCCCGTCGTGCCCGTCGCCGGATTCGACACCGACCACGTGCGCGCAAGCGTCGCCGGCGCGAGATTCAGGCAGCCGGAGCCGCCGCTGCCGCCGGTCGTCAGCATGTTGACCTTCGCCTTCAGGATCTCGATCTGCTCGGCCAGCAGGCTGCAGCAATTCTTCTTGTTGCCGCCGCCGCCGCTGCTGCCGCCGTCATCGTCGTCCGAGTCGTTGGTCGTGATCGTGGCGTGCTGCGGCTTGGCGTTGCCGCCGGCGATCAGGGGAATCGCTGCCACCGCGAGACAAAGGATGATGAACAGGGCCGTCATCAGGCGCGTGAATGGACGCGTCATTCGGGAACCTCCTTCTCTCTCAGAACGTAATATCGTACACCCGGAAGCTATGCGGGTTTTCCGACAAACTCGATGAATGCATTCGCGTCCACAGGCGGCGTGATCAGGAAGCCCTGCATCTGATCGCACGCGTGCCGCCGCAGGAAGTTCATCTGCTCCGTGTACTCCACTCCCTCGGCGATCACCTTGAGGCGCAGCGAGTGCGCCATGGCGATGATCGCCGTCACGATCGCGGCCGTGTCGGGATCGGACGTGATGTCCTGCACGAACGACTGATCGATCTTCAGCGTGTCGATCGGGAAGCGCTTCAGGTAGCTCAGCGATGAGTGACCCGTGCCGAAGTCGTCGAGCGAGATGCGGATGCCCAGCTTCTTCAGCTCGAACAGCATGCGGATGCTCGTTTCGGGACTCTGCATCGCGCTGCTCTCCGTGATCTCGAGCTCGAGGAGCCGCGGCGGGAGTCCCGTCTCTTCGAGGATGTCGTGCACGCGCTTCGCGAGATCCGTCTGCTGCAGTTGCGTGACGGAGAGATTGACCGCGAGCGACAGCGAGCGATGTCCCGCGTCGTGCCAGCGCTTCGCCTGCAGACATGCCTCGCGCAGCGCCCACGTGCCGATCGGAATCATGACTCCCGTCGCCTCCGCGAGCGGGATGAACGTCGCGGGCGGGATCGCGCCGAGGGCGCTGTGATTCCAGCGCAGGAGTGCCTCCATGCCCGTGATGCGATTCGTGCGCAGATCGAAGATCGGCTGGTAGTGCACCGCCAGCTCGTTGTTCGAGAGCGCCTTGCGCAGTCCGTGCTCGAGCGCGATGCGCTGCAGCGCCTTCGCGTTCACGACGGCGTTGAAGAGCTGATAGTTGTCGCGGCCGACTTCCTTCGCCTGATACATCGCCGTGTCGGCGTTCTTGATCAGCGTCTCCGCGTCGACGCCATCCTCGGGGAAGAGGCTGATGCCGATGCTCGTCGTCGTGAAGAACTCGCGGCCTTCGATGTGGAACGGATAGCGAACGGCTTCGATGATCTTCATCGCCACCGGCGCCGCGTCATCGGACTCGTGGAGGCGCGGCAGCAGCACCGTGAACTCGTCGCCGCCGAGGCGCGCGACGGTGTCGCTCTCGCGCACGCATGCGGCGATGCGCGCCGCGACCGCCTGCAGCAGTTGATCGCCGATCGTGTGGCCGAGGGAGTCGTTGATGACTTTGAAGCGATCGAGGTCGAGGAAGAGCACCGCGAGGCGCGAGCCCTCGCGCTGCGCGTGCGACAACGCGACCGTCAGCCGATCCTTGAATAGCAGCCGATTGGGGAGATTCGTCAGCGCGTCGTGATACGCGAGGTGCTTGATCTGCTCCTCGGCATACGTGCGCTCCGTGATGTCGCGGACGACGCAGACCATGCCGCCGCCCGTGATCGCGGTGAGGGAAATCTCCTGCGGGAAATTCACGCCGTCGCGACGCAAACCTGTTGCTTCGCCGCGCCAGCGTCCGCGCTGCTGCACGAGCGGCACGATCAGCGTGATGAAGCGCACCTGCTCCTGCGGCTCGTACAGATCGCAGAACGAGCGGCCGATCAGCTCGTCCGCGTTCCAGCCGAAAAGACGCGCGAGTGACGCGTTGACGTACGTGAACTCGAGTCGCTCGTTGAGGATGCCGATGCCGTCCATCGACGCCGTCATCGCGGCCGACTGCTTCCGCAGCAGCTCCTCGGCGTGTTTGCGCTCCGTGATGTCGGTCGCGACGTGCAGGTATCCCGTGACCGCGCCGTCTTCTGAGCGCAGAGCGGTGACGGAGACCGCGACGATGATGTGCGTCCCGCTCTTCGTCACGTACGTCCACTCGTGCTCGCCGACGTCTTCGACCGGCGCGGGCGACTGCGTCTCCGCGTGCACGGCGAGGATCGAGCGACGGCCGATCATCTCCGCGGCCGCGTAGCCGAGCATCCGCTCCGCGCCGGCGTTGAAGACCGTGATGATGCCCGTCGAATCGGTGGCGATGATCGAGACGCGCGTCGCGGCGTCGAGCACGGCCTTCCGTTGCGCGTTCGCCGCGGTCACCGACTCCTCGGCGCGCTTGCGCTCCGTGACGTCGTACACGAACCCTTCGAAGAACAGCGTGCCGTGCGACGAGCGGATGCCGTGGGCGTTGAGCTGCACCCAGATCACCGTGCCGTCCTTGCGCTTCCACTGCAGCTCGACGTTGTTCGCGTACGCGAACGGCTCGAAGCGGCGGATCAGCTCATCGCGCTGCTTCGAGTCGAGGTAGATGTCGCGCTCGAGGTTCTTCGTCAGCAGCTCTTCGACCGACTCGTAGCCGAGCATGCGCGCGAGCGTGAGGTTCGCGGTGACGAAGCGTCCGTCGCGCGTCGACTGATAGATGCCGACGGGCGCGTAGTCGAAGATGACGCGGTACTTTTCTTCCGACTGCTGCAGCGCTTTTTCGGCGCGCTTGCGCTCCGTGATGTCGTGGATGATCGAGTAGAGGAGCTTGCGTCCGCCGACGTCGATCGGACCGGAGTGCACTTCGACGTCGCGGATGTCGCCGCTCGCGCGCATGTGCCGGAAGTGAAAGTACGCGCGCTCCTGCGCGGCGGCACGCGTCATCTCGTCGCGCACGCCGTCCTGGCCTTGGACGTTGATCTCCCAGATGCGCAGCGCGCACATCTCCTTGCGCGTGTAGCCGTAGTAGTCGCACGCGGCGTTGTTCGCGTCGACGATCGCGCCGCTCGCGGGATCGATGAGGAGCTGCACCGCGCGGTTGTTCTCGAACATCTGCCGATACACGCGCTCGCTCGCGCGGACCGCGGCCTCGCGATGCTTGTGCTCGATCGCCGCGGCGATGTGCTGCGCCACGAAGACGAGGATGTCGAGGTCTTTCTGCGTGTAGCGCGTCGTCTCCGCGTACGACTGCGCGCCGATGACGCCCCACGTGCGATCGGACGTGCGCAGCGGCGCGCCCATCCAGTCGATCGACGGCGCGCCGATCGACTCGACCTCGCCCTGCTTCACGAGCGCGTCGAACACCTCCGGCGTCGCGAGGAGCGGCTTGCCCGTGCGCAACACGTAGGCGGTGAGTCCGCGTCCGGGATTCGCGAAGGAGATGTGATGATCGAACTCATCGACGAAGTAGGGGAAGGAGAGGCGGTCGAGCGACTCGTCGTATTCGGCGATGTAGAAGTTCTTCGCGTTCATCAACTCGCCGACGATGCCGTGCACCGCGGCGTAAAACGCGTCGAGGCTCTCGAGCTCGCGGCTGAGCTGCGCGATGCGGAACAGCGCCGCCTGCAGCTTCTCCGCTTTCGCGGCCTCGGTGACGTCGCGGAAGTACCATGAGCGCCCGCGAATGTCGCCGTCGACGATGATCGGCACCGACGCGCGCATGAGCGTCCGCCCATCCTTCAGCGGCACGGGATCGTTCGACCGCACTTCCTCGGGATGCTCGTACAGATAGTTCACGAGCTCGATGAAGCTGCCCCAGTCGGCGACGGCATCCGCGGCGAATCCGAGGAGCTCGTTGTCGTCGGCGCGGGGTGCGACGTCGGGCGGGATCCTCCAGATCTCGAGAAACCGGCGGTTGTACGAGAGCACGTTCCCGTCGGAATCGACGACGAGGATGCCTTCGAGCGTCGCCTCCTGCTGCGCCTTGAGGATGGCGATGCCGGTGCGCAGCTCGTCGCGCGACACTCCGCGCGCGCCGCGGACGAGGCGGGCCAGCGCGCGGCGGGCGCGCTGCAACCGCGACGGACCGGATGCCGCGGGCAGGGGAACGTTCGAAATCGTCACGGGCTCGTGCGTGAAATTCTAGTCGAGGAGATCAGTCTCCCGGAACGCCATGTTGACGGAAATACTGCCATTGTTGCCACGCGACGTACACGAACCAGCCGAGGTAGAGGGCGACGAAGAAGGCCTGGAATCTGAGGGCGAGGACGACGACCGCGGTGCCGACGACGATGGCGATCCAGATCGCGACGATGAAGGCGCGACGCTCGTCGAGGAAGATGCGGAAGAACTCGCGCGTGGCGTGACCGCCGTCTAGCGGCGGAACGGGGACGAGGTTGAAGATGCCCCACCACACGCTCGCGCTGAGCAGAAGAGGCACGAGCACGATGAGCATGCGGTCCGTCCGCACGATCGCGGCGTGCTGGATGAGCTGCCAGCAGACGAACGCCATCACGAAGTTGCTGAACGGACCGGCGACGCTGATGAGAAGGTCCTGCCACGGCTTCGCGCGACGCGCGTTCATGGTCACGCCGCCCATGCCGCCGAGGATGATGTGGCTGGCGCCGAAGCCGAGGGCGGCGATCATCGCGGCATGCGCGAGCTCGTGGAAGAGGACGCTGATGAAGACGACGGGGATCCAGATCAGCGCGTACTGGATCGGCTGCGTCTGGTCGTACCCGTACGCGACGAAGACGAAGAGGAGGATGAAGAAGCTGAAGTCGACGTCGATGGACGTCTTGCCGATGGATCCGAGGTGGAGCATGCCGGAACGACGGTATCACGCCGCTTCCGATGTTGCTTTGTCGCGATGCCGAGGCGCGCGCCGAACTCGTAATAGATGAATTGCGTGACGCGGCCGGAGCGTCCGCGGCGGAAGCGGCCTTCCCCGTCGAAGGCGGTGGAGACGAGCGTGGCGTCGTCGATCGACGCGAGCACGGTGCGCTGTCCGCCGCCATAGCCGACGAGGAGATCGTCTTCGCGCGCGATGCGCACGACGAGGTCGGGACGCTTGTCGAAGTGATACTCGCCCACGTACTCGTCGAACACGCCTTCGCGGATCTTCTTCACGAAATGCGACGCGGGTTGGAGCCGGCGGATGTCGTCGCGAACGGCGCGCGGAAGATGACGCCGCATGGCGATGCGCGCGACGTGCAGGCGCTTGCCCACCGTGCCGCGCGCGATGCCGAGGATGCGCGCGATCTCGTCGAGCGTGCGGCCGAGGAAGTAGAAGAGGGTGACGATGCGCGAGTCGGACTCGCTGAGGTGCGCCATCGCGGACGCGAGCAGGCGCTGCGTGTCGCGATGTTCTTCGAACGCCGCCGAGGCTTCGCTTCGCACCTCGGGCGTGCGCGCCTTGCGTCGCCGGCGATTGCATTGCGTCATCACGAGTCGTTTCAACCACGTCGCGAATGCGGCCGGCTCGTGAAGCTGGCGCAGCTTCAGCCACGCGGTGAGAAACGCGTCCTGCGCCGCGTCCTTCGCCTCCGCGGGATCGCCGAGCGATCGCAGCGACCAGCCGAACGCCGCCTCCTCGAAGCGGCGGACGAGCTCCGCGAATGCGGCGTGTTGCTGATCGAGCGACGCGCGATCGTCGCGCGCGCGTTCCACGATCGAGGCGAGGCTCATCGTTTCGGCCTCCGTCCGACCGCGACTACGCTCGCGAGCACGAGCGGCAACACCTCGCTCGTCACGTAGCGCGGCTGCTTCCACCAGATGTGCGTGGCCATCCCTCCGAGCATTACGACGACGATCAGGATCGCACCGTAGAACGCGAGGCGGCGGATGAACATCAAGACCACGGCCGACACTTCGACGACGCCGATCAGAATGCGGAACCAGTCCGGATAGTGCCACGCGCGAAACGCCTTCGCCCATCCGCTGTCGTCCGAGAACTTCGCGTAGCCCTGACGCAGAAATACCCAGGCCAGAAAGATCGTGATCAGCCACAGCAGCGCCTCGCGCGCGATCGCCGCAGGACGGTTGGACATGAGCTCCTCCCTTCGGGGAGAAGGAGCCGGGAACGCGCGAAAAGTTTCCGCGCTCATGACGGGAGGTTCCGCGGCAGGCGCACCGTGAACGTCGAGCCGGCGCCGAGGGCGCTGGCCACGCTGATCGTGCCGCCGTGCGCCTCGACGAAGCGCCGCGCCAGCGCGAGCCCGAGGCCGGTGCCCGTCGAGTGCAGAGGTCCGGCGGACGTCACCTGCTCGAACTCGTCGAAGATCCGCTGCTGATCGTCGGCGCTGATGCCGATGCCGCGATCGGCGATGTCGATGCGCCACGCACCGTCCTCCGCCGCGCCGCTCACCGTGATCCGCTCGCCGTCGCCGGTGAACTTGTTCGCGTTCGAGAGGAGATTGAGGAGCACCTGCTCGATGCGTCCCGCGTCCGCGCGCAGGAGCATCGGCTCGTCCGGCGTGTGCACATCGACCTCCTGACTCTTGCGCACGAACAGCGGCTGCGTCGTCGCCACCGTGTTCGCGATGCTCATCCGCAGGTCGACGTTCTCGAGGTGCAGCTTCAACTTCCCCGACTCGACTTTCGCGATGTCGAGCAGGTCATTGATCATCTTCAGGAGGTGCTTCGCGCTGTTGCCGACGTTCTCCAGAAACGCGAGGCGCTTCTGCGACGCGATCGTCTCTTCCTGCTCCGTGAGGAGATCGGAGAAGCCGATGATCGAGTTGAGCGGCGTGCGCAGCTCGTGCGACATCTTCGCGAGGAAGTCGCTCTTGTGCCGCGACGCGCGGATCGCCTTCTCGGTCTGCAATCGCAGCTCGTCCTCGCGTCGCCGCAGCTCGCGCGACGTCTCTTCCAGTTTCTCCGCGACGGAACGGAACTCGAGAAAGCGGCTGTCGATCTGGCTCGTGTCGAGCGGCTCCCCCTCGCGCATCGCCTGCAGCGCGCCGCGCAGTTGCGCGAATGGGCGCGAGATCGTGTAGAGCAGCATGACCGAGGCGAAGACGAGGATGAGGAAGACCATGGCGTCGATGAGCGCCGTCACGATCATGATCTTGCGTCGCGTGCCCGCGTACGCCGCCCACTCGCTCGCGTTCACGCGCTCGAGCAGCGTGCGCAGCGCGAGGATGTAGCGCCCGTTCTCCGCCGCCGCGCGCTCGTTGGGTCCCGAGGACGCGCGCTCGTCGAACCACTTCGACGTCGCGGACGCGATCAGCGGAAACTCGCGCGCGAGCTCGGGCGAGCCGCTCGTGATCGTCGGACCGAGCTCGCGGATGTA
>DATELS010000250.1:0-2139 GCA_035276365.1 Thermoanaerobaculia bacterium | reverse complement strand
CGGCGCTCATCATCGCCACCCTCGTCGCGGGAGCGCTGCCGGCGATCGCGGCATCGCGCGAGGTTGCGCGCCGCGCGATCGGCGCGCGCTTCGGAGTCGCGACCGAACGCGGCGGAAGACTGCGCCGCGTGCTCACCGCGTCGCAAGTCGCGCTCGCGGTCGTGCTCCTCGTGTGCGCCGTGCTGCTCGTGCGCAGCATGCTCGCGCTGCAGCGCGTGAACACAGGCTTCGGCACCGACGGCCGCATCGCCGCGACGATCGAACTCCCGCCCGCGCTGTATGACAAGACGCGTGAGGTCGCGCTCTTCACGACATACCTCGAGCGCTTGCGCGCGCTGCCGGGCGTCGTCTCCGCGGGCGGCGTGACGTCGCTGCCGCTGCATCGCGCCGGCGTCGACTACGCGGTCGAAACGTATCTCGACGGCTTCGCCGCGGGCGATCGCGAGCCCGAGTCCGACTTCCGTCTCGCGACGCCCGACTACTTCCGCACGATGGGCATTCCGCTCGTCGCCGGCCGCGAGCTGCGCGCGTCCGACACCGCGAACGCCGCGCGCGTCGCGATCGTGAACGAGGCATTCGTGCGCGCGTACTCGCCGCGCCGCGCACCGCTCGACGTCAACGTTCACTTCTACTGCCCGGACTGCGATGCGTTCCGCATCGTCGGCGTCGTGCGCGACACGCGGCATCGCGCACTCGACGGACCGCCGCGGCCGGAGGTGTACATCCCGTACACGCAGATGCCGCACGGCGAGCTGACGGTGGTCGCGCGCACGAGCAGCGACGCGGCGTCGACCGCGACGGCGATGCGACAGGAACTGATGAGCCTCGATCCGAATCTCGCGCTCTCGAACGTAGCCACGCTCAGCGACATCGTGTCGCGCTCGATCGATGACCGCCGCTTCGACGCGCAACTCCTCGCCGCGTTCTCGATCTGCGCGCTGCTGCTCGCCGCGATCGGCTTGTGGGGCTCGCTCAGCTTCTCGATCGGCCAGCGCAAGCAGGAGATCGCGGTGCGCGTGGCGTTGGGCGCGTCGCGCGCGAACGTGTGGCGGCTCGTGCTCACGGAGGCGGCGACGCCGGTCGCGATCGGACTCGCCGCGGGCGTCGCCGGCGCCATCCTCGCCTCGGCCTCGCTGCGCGCGATGATGTTCGGCGTCACCGCGGGCGATCCCGTAACGTACGCCGTCGTCATCGCGACGTTCGCCGCGGTCGTGCTGCTCGTCGCGTTCGCCGGATTCCGCCGCGTGTCGGGCGACGACGTGCGCGCGCTCCTCGCCGACGCATGATCGTACGCGCGACGAAGCTGTCGAAGTCGGTGCCGCAGGGCGGCGGAAGATTGTGGCTGCTGCGCGACGTCGACTTCGCCGTCGACGAAGGCGAGTTCGTGTCGATCACCGGTCCCTCCGGCGCCGGCAAGACCACGCTCCTCCACATCCTCGGCCTTCACGACTCCGACTGGGAAGGCTCGTATTCGCTCGACGGCCATGACGTGCAGTCGCTGTCGCCGAAGCAGCGCGCGGATTTGCAGCGGCGCACGATCGGCTTCGTCTTTCAGAGCTATCACCTCATCGACGACCTCACCGTCGCGGAGAACCTCGACGTGCCGCTGCGCTATCGCGACGTCGCGAAGAGCGACCGGCAGAGTCTCGTCGCCGACGTGCTGGATCGCTTTCGCATCGTCGGCAAGAAGGACCTATATCCGTCGCAGCTCTCGGGCGGGCAGCAGCAGATCGTCGGCGTCGCGCGCGCGGTGATCGCGAAGCCGAAGCTGATCCTCGCGGACGAGCCGACGGGCAACCTGCATTCCGCGCAGGCGCGTGAGATCATGGAGCTGTTCCGCGAGCTGCATCGCGGCGGAACGACGATCGTCCAGGTGACTCACTCCGAAGAGAACGCGGCGTACGGAAATCGCGTCGTCCGTCTGCACGACGGCTGGGTCGTGGCATGAGCGCGAGCGCGCCGCGCGTGCTCGCCGCGGACGATCAGCCGCACGTGCTCTCCGCGCTCAGTCTCCTCCTGCGCAGCGAAGGCTTCGCGATCGAGACCGTGGCGTCGCCGGCGGCGGTGTATCGCGCGGTCGAGTCGCGCGTGTTCGACCTCGTGCTGCTCGATCTCAACTACGCGCGCGACACGACGAGC
>DATELS010000249.1:0-2541 GCA_035276365.1 Thermoanaerobaculia bacterium | reverse complement strand
AAGCGCAGGTGCTCCGCCTTCATCCAATGCATCTTGCGCGCAAGTCCGTCGACCGCAGCGGTGAGTCGATAGCGCCACGAGTCATCGCGCAGCGCCTGGCGAAGAATGACCTTCCCCCCCTGCGCGACCGCGCGCGCGGCGTGCTCGAGAATCTCGCGCTGCGACGCGTCGTCGAAGTACTGCAGGATGTCGAGGATGACGACGTCGTGTCCGTCCGGCAGTGGCGCGCGCGCGTCACCCTGGATGAACTCGACGTCGCGATAGCGTCGTGCCGCGATCCGCGCGAGGTCGATCTTCCGCTCGTCGAAGTCGACGCCGATGATCGGCGCGGTGAAGCCTGACTCGCGCAGATAGAACGCGAGCAAACCGACGCCGCATCCGAGGTCGAGAATGGGAGTGTCGCGGCCGCGGAGCTGCTCGAAGACCGCGCGATACGCGGGATCGGTGCGCACCTTCCACAGCACGTACTGCCGCAGCGAGCGCCGGTCGTACAGCGCGGCGAGCTTGTGAGCGACGTCGTTGCGGCTCACGCGGCGAGATGCTCGATCAGCTCGATGAGGTCGGGAAGGTTGAACGGCTTGGGCAGAATCGCGGCGACGCCCATCTGCAACAGCGCCTGCGGCTCGACGCGCACGTGCGCGGAGACGACGATGATCGGCACTTTGCCGAGGTGGCCGGTCTCCTGAAGTCGCTGGAGGAAGTCCCAGCCGTTGACGTCGGGCATCGCCAGATCGAGCAGCACGATGTCGGGATGATGAATCGTCAACGCGCGCTGCCCTTCCGCGCCGTCGCCGGCGAGCAGCACTTGAAATCCGTGTTGCCGCAATGCGGCCGCGAGCATGCCGCGGAGCGGGAGGTCGTCGTCGATGACGAGCACTCGCTTCCTCTCGACGTCTCCCACGCGTTTGTCGCGCGATTGGTGCTGTGCGGCAGCGAGGCTCATGTCGGACGCATTCTATCGACGGATGAGAACGGCATGCAGAAGACAAGCCACTCAAAAAAGGTCGCTGTCACCCCACGTGAAGTGCAGCGACTCGCGCATGCGCGGTACGACGTCGGGCCACGCGAACGGAACGCACATGACGCCGAGGTCCTGCGGCTGCGGGCGAGTCTCGAAGTGAAGGTCGCGAAGGATCGCGTCGAACCAGTGCGGTCGCGGCGGGAACCACGCTTCGATCGCATCAACGGGATACGACGGCACGACGTGGCGCAGCATGATGCCGACTGCATCCGCGTGCTTGGGATCGAAGAACGCGTCGCCTAACGCGAGGCGATGATCGATGACCCGAAACGCGATCCATCCGACGAGTCTTCGCCATTTGCGAATCGCGATCACGATGTACGAAATGTCGGGACACTGCAGATAGCGCCAGCGCACGTACTGCGCGTTGCGACGCACGCAGAATTCATACGCGGCCGCGGCGCGGTCGAAGAGCTCGTCCCACTCTTCGTTCGTCTCACGCACGAGCTCGAGCTGATAGCCGCGCATCCAGCGCGACGCGCGCGGAACGCGCGTCAGCGGATGCGCGCGGAGATCGCGCACGCGATACGTCACGTCCTCGACGCGATCGCTGCGCAGAAAACGGAGTGAGAACTTCTGGATGTTCGCGACGTTGAAGCCGTAGTTGAACGCGACCTGACCTTCGCAGAAGCGCTCGTAGAAATGCAGCGCAGTGCGCCCGAGGATGCTCGTCGGACCGCGGCCGATGTGGCGGATCGCGACGTCGGTCATCGTGTCGCCGATCTGATGCGCGAGGAAGTCGCGGCCATCCGCGCGAAACGGCACGACGTAGCCCGCGTAATGCGCGACGAGGCGGCCGTCGCCGTCGAACGTCAGGCTGATGTGCTCGTTGCCAAACGGATTGCGCCGATACTTCCACTCAAAGTGCGCGAGCGCGCGCGGCGCATGCGGAAACGAGCGCGCGAAGAGATCGAGGATCGCGGTCTCGTCGCCAGCGCGAACCTCCCGCGTCGTGAATTCAGCGGGCATGCGTCGGTTCGGCGGAACGGATCGCGCGCACGTTGACCGCGGGGCCGGAGCGCCGCTTGGCCACGATGCGAATGGAGCCGGTGCTCACGATCGTCGGATCGGGCAGCACGGTGAGCAGCGCGCGCACGAGCGGCGCGAGCAGCGGATGATGCGACGCCACCCAGTGCCGCAGGAACTTGTGATCGCGATATTCGAAGTCGGGCCCGATGTCGATGATCTCGAATCCGGAGCGCTCCAGGAGCTCGATGAGCGCGGAGCGCGAGTAGAGAATCAGATGCGTGCGGAAGTTCTGCGCCATCCGCTTCTTCTCGGTCAGCAGATAGATCACGCCTTCGGTGTCGAACGTCGACAGGAAGAGCACCCCGCCCGGCTTCATCAGGTCTTTGATGCGGCCGAGGGTGTCGTGGGGATCGGCCATGTTCTCGAAGACGTGGAAGAGCGTGATCGCGTCGAACGCGGGACCGGTGTTGACGAACGACGAGAGCGACGCGCAGTACACCTCGAGCCCGCGCGCGCGCGCATGTCGCGCGACCGCAGACACCGGATCGATA
>DATELS010000248.1:0-9194 GCA_035276365.1 Thermoanaerobaculia bacterium | reverse complement strand
TAGGTGCGCGTGCCGTCGAGCGTGAACGGTCCCGGATTCGGCGCCGTGATCGACCGAATCCTCACAGAATCCTCGGCCTTCCATCGACGAGCACGGGTTGCACGGGCTCGATGATCGCGCCGCGCCGCGCGGCGAGCAGTTCATCGGCGCGCGTAAAGTTGGCGATGGCCTCGAGGTTCTTGATCGTGGGGAAGACGAGCTTGAGATCGCGGCGTGCGAGCGCGTCCGCGGGCGCGATCCACATCGAGTCGACGATCTCGTTGCCGTCGACCGTGACCTGCGCATCGCGCGGAACGACGGCGAGGAAGAAGAGCGTGTCGAAGCGCTTCGGAATCCCGACCGGCGTGATCCAGCGCGACGTCGGCACGAGCTGCGACGCGTCGAGTTGCAGTCCCGCTTCTTCGAACGTCTCGCGCACCGCCGTTTCGCGCAGATCCTCTTCCTCAGCGATGCCTCCCGGGAAGACCCACGCGTCCGGCACGAAGGAGCTCTTCGCGCTGCGGCGTAGGAGGAGCACTTCGAGCGGCGCGTCGCGCAGCACGATCACGCTCGCGGCGGGAAGCGGAGTCACTTCTGCCAACCTTGCCATTCCTCTCCATCCGGCCCGCGCTCTTTCTTCCAGATCGGGACCGTTTCTTTGATGCGATCGATCATCATGCGCGCCGCCGCGAAGGCCTCGCCGCGATGCGGTGACGCGGCGACGATGGCGATCGACGAGTCGCCCACGACGAGCTGTCCGAGGCGATGCAGCACCGCGACGGCGACGCCGGCGAACTGCGCCTCGACCTCGCGCACGATCTTGTCGATCTCCTTCTCCGCCATCGGACGGTACGCATCGTAGAAGATCGACTCGACTGCTTTGCCGTCGTGATGATCGCGCACGACGCCTTCGAAGAGGACGTATGCGCCGTCGGAGCGGCGCAGGACGCGCGCGATGACCGTCTTCGGATCGATGGGTTGCTCGGTGAGATACATGCCGTTAGCCGCCGGCCACCGGCGGAATGAACGCGAGCTCGTCGCCGTCGCGCAGCACGGTCTCGGGCGCCGCGTATGTCTCGTTGATGGCGATCATCGGCGGCTGCACGTAGTCGGCGAGTTGCGCATGCTGCGCGCGCAACATCTCCCACACCTCCCGCGCCCGCGTTCCGTCGGCCAGCACGAGCTCGCGCGCGTCGGTGCCGGCGATGTCGCGCAATACGGCGAAGAAAAGGAGTCGCACGTTCACGCTGCGCCACAACCGTTAAAATGGCGCGCCGAATTCTGAGCGCAGCGAAGAATCAATGGAGCCCTCACGCAGAGCATGCCGTGTTGCGCCACACGCGCGGCGGCTCCGCTGATCCTTCGTCGCTGCGCTCCTCAGGATTAAAATCATCGCCATGTTCCAGCCGCAGACCGTCGTCGCCGACGCGCTCGCGCTTCACCCCAAAGCGCGCTGGGTCTTCGCCGCCTGGCACCTCGGCGGCTGCCGCGAGTGCGACCGCTCGCGCGCCGAGACGCTCGCCGAAGTGGCGGAGGGATATCGCATCCCGCTCGATGGACTCTTGCGCGATCTCAACGCGCTGCTCGAGACCTAGTCCTCTCAGAAGCGCCAGCGGATGCCCACCGTCGTGTGCACGTTGTGCGGCTTCTTCACGTCCAGTCCCGTGATGTTCTGATCTTCGAGCTCGCTGTAGGGCGACGTCGTGACGATGTCGGTGAGGTTGCCCTCGACCGCGAAGCGATCGCTGAACCACCACGCCACGCCGCCGCCGAAGGTGATGCCCCACTCGTGATTCGTCTCGCCGTGCACGGTAGGAGTCGTGGCGCTCGGCTCCGTCTTGTAGATCGCGTGCGCGGGTCCGCCGTGAATGTCGAAGCGGAACGTGCCGTGCGGGTTGATGCGGAAGACGAGCGGGAGCGTGATCGTCGTGACGTCGATGTCGCCCGTGTCGAACTCGACGCCGTCGTCGCCGCTCTCCTTGATCGACAGCGGCGCGCGCGTGAACGTTCCTTCGAGTCGCACCGCCCAACGATCGGCGAAGGCGCGCTCGACGTCGACGTTGAGTCCGGCGCGCGTGGCGGCGGAGAGGGTGAGCGTGACCGGCTCCGCGGGCTCGCCTTGCGTGGTCACCGGACGGAGGCGGCGCTCGTAGAAGTCGCCGAAGATGAAAGGTCCGGTGGCGATGCCGAGGCTCCAGTCGTCGGCGGCGAGCGGGAGAGTGAGAGCGAGCAGGAGAGCGGCCGCGGCAAGAGTCTTCATCATGGCGGAGGTCAGAATTGCAACGGCGGAGCCAGGCTTGGAAAAAGTTTCCGCCAATTCTGTCGCACCGGGTTCAAGCGCTTTTTTTCACAAGCGGGAGGCGGATGTCGCTTGATTCCTGATATTTCGATGCTTGCGCCCGGCAGGAACGGGCGTCTGGGGAAGCGTTTTTGCGGTGGAAGCATCAGTTGGCGCGCCCTTCGCAAAGGGGGAGAGCACGATGAATCAGGTTTCGACAGAGACTTCGAAACCACGCTTGCGCGGGTCCCATCTGACTTGCCTGCGCCAAGTGGCCGCTGCGGGCTCCCTCCTTGACTATTGGACCGATTTTGGACGATTACTCACTTAGCTTCCTTGAACCCTACCAACCAGCTGCAGCGGTCCAGCCCGATGTACCACAAACGGAGCCGAAAGGCTCCGTTAGTGCTTTAGGGGGCTTTTTCGGCGGACGACGCCGATAAGTGTCTCCTTAATGGTGTAAGTCCTGCTATCGTGATCCGCATGCGGACGACGTTGTTTGCTTTGCTGGCCGCCCTGGCACTCGTCGCCGCCGGTAAGGAAACGGAGTTTCTCGCCGGAGAAGTCCTCATCCGAAACGATGGCCCGCGCACGGTGATCGCGTTCGTGCAACCCGAGGGTGGAGGCACGCCCCGCGAGATGCGCGTCGTGTCCGAAGAGCCTTTTCCCGAAGGAACGATCGCGTACCACTTCGATCGCGCGGAAGTGTTCTTCGAGGAGGGGCGTATCTCCATACTCGACACTGCTGGCCGCGCCGCGGTCGTCTTCGCCGTTCGCGATTACGCTTCCCGCCCGCGCGTTGATCGCGTTCGCGACCGAGTGCCAAGCTTCACTCGTTACGCGCCGGAGAACGTCATTGCGCTTCGCGGATTCGAAGTCGGCGATCGCACGGTCACTGCCGACCGTTGAGCACATCGAGCGGTCCCGCCCCCTCGCACGTCTAACATGACGTGCGCACCGTGCCTGATTCTCCGCGCTACTTTCGCGGCTATCCGCGCCGTCACCTTCGGCAAAGCCTGCAATCGCTCGCGTGGACGCTCGGCTGTCTCGGGTTCATGTCGGCTCTCGCGGGACTCGCGGCCCTCGGCGCGTTCCTCGCGTTTCGTGACGGCCGCTCCTGGTTCGATCTGTTCTGCGCGCTCGGCGCGTTCGCGGCCTTCCTGTTCTTCTTATGGACGCTCGGTAGCGGCATCCGCGACTCGACCGTCGCCCGCATCGTTCCCTGCTTCCAGCGCCCCCTCGGCCTCGGCACCGCGAGTCCGTTCTCGCGCGGCGCGGCCCTCGCACGACATTGCGAAGAGCTCGACAAGCTTGCCAGCGAGATGAGCGTCGCGCCGATCTCGGCGTTCGGGTTTGGCGAGAATGAATGGCATTCGGCGGCGTCCGGCCTGGACACGATCACCAAACTCGAGACGCGCGTCGACGACAACGAAGTGCTTCAGGATCTCGCCGCCATCGAGGCCGCGTTGCGACGAGCCGTCGAGCAGGACGTGCCCTTCTTCTTCGTCCTTCGCTCCGGCTTCGACCGCTTCATCTCGCCCGTCGAAATGGACCGGCGCAAAGGTTCCTTCTGGTAGGCTCCGCGCCGCGCATGCCCTCGAAGAAAAAGCCCACGTTGTTCATCATCGACGGGTCGAACAACGTCTACCGTTCGTACTACGCAATCCGCAACCTCACCAACTCCGCCGGCTTCTCCACCAACGCCGTCTACGGCTTCGTGACCACGCTGCGCAAGCTGCTCAAGGATCACGCGCCGGACTGCATCGCCGTCGCGTTCGATGAGGGGCGCGAGACCGCGCGCAGCTCGCAGTTCGAGGACTACAAGAAAGACCGCCGTCCGATGCCGGACGATCTCGTCGTGCAGATTCCGCTCGTGTATGAAGTGCTCGACGGATTCCACATCCCGGTCATCAAGTCGAGCGAGTGGGAGGCGGACGACTTCATCGGCTCACTCGCGTGCACCGCGCGCGACCGCGGCTATGACGTCGTCATCGCCACGAGCGACAAAGACTTCTTCCAGCTCGTCGGCGACGGCATCCGGCTCTATCACACCGGCCGCGAGGTCATGTACGACGCGAATGGCGTCGTCGAGGCATTCGGTCTGCCGCCGGAGAAAGTCGTCGACGTCATGGCCATTTGGGGCGACGCCATCGACAACATCCCGGGCGTTCCCGGCATCGGCGAGAAAGGTGCGAAGGGGCTGATCCAGCAATTCGGCTCGCTCGAGGCGGTGTACGAGCGACTCGAGGAAGTGCCGAAGCCGGCGATGCGCAAGAAGCTGGAGGAGCATCGCGACAAGGCGTTCCTCTCGCGCGATCTCGCGCGCATCAAATGCGATCTCGACCTCGACGTCGACTTCGACACGCTGAAGCGCACCGATCCCGATCGCGCGAAGTTGCACGACATCTTCTCGCGACTCGAGTTCGCGTCGCTGATGCAGGAGTTCCTGCCCGAGGCGCCGGCGGTGCCGAAGGAGTTCCGGATTGCGGCGTCGGCGGAAGATATCCGCGCGTTCGTGGAAGGCGACGCGCCGGTCGCGGTCTGGCTCGAGCCGACCACGCTCGACGCCTTCGATGCGCCGATGGCCGCGTCGCTCACGGTGCGCACGTCCGAGTCGCTGCTCGTGCCCATCGCGTCGATCTTCGGCGGCAATGAAGAGATGAGCGCGGCACTGCGCGAGCTCTTCGCGTCGCCGCGCACGTTCATCGCGTACGACGCGAAGGCGCAGTGCCGCCGGCTCGCTGCCGCGGGCTGGCCGGTGCCGGCGAAGTGGTCGGACGTCATGCTGATGTCCTACGTCATCAACCCCGGCCTGCCCAGTCACGCGCTGGCGAACATCGCGCGCGATCGTCTCAAGCAGGACGTGACGGTGCGCAAGGACGTGCAGAAGACCGCGCCGCTCTTCGCGCTCGATCACGAGATCGGTTCCTCTCCGCTTACGCCGTACCAGCAGTACCTGGGCGAGAAGTCGGACATCGTGCTCGCGCTGCGCGACGTCCTCGAGCCCGAGCTTCGCCGCGATCCCGCGCTCGTCGACGTGTACGAGCGCATCGAGATGCCGCTCTTCCCTGTGCTCGCGAAGCTGGAAGAGCGCGGCATTCGCATCGACGTCGAGTTGCTGCAGTCGATGTCGAAGACGATGGGCGAGACGATCGCCGATCTCGAGCGGCGCATCTATGCCGAGGCGGGAACGGAGTTCAACATCAACTCGCCGGCGCAGCTCGGGCATGTTCTGTTCGAGAAGCTGAACTATCCCGTCATCAAGAAGACGAAGACCACGAAGAGCTGGTCGACGAGCGTCGAGGTGCTCGAAGAGCTGGCGTCGCACGGGTTCGCGGTGCCGCAGCTCATCCTCCAACATCGCGAGCTGCACAAGCTCAAGGGCACCTACATCGACGCGTTGCCTCAACTTGTAGCCAGCGACGGGCGCGTGCACACGACGTTCAACCAGGCCGTCGCAGCGACGGGACGTCTGTCATCGTCCGATCCCAATCTGCAGAACATCCCCATCCGCACGCAGACCGGACGCGAGATCCGCAAGGCGTTCATCGCGGAAGAAGGGAACGTCCTGCTGTCCGCGGACTACTCGCAGGTCGAGTTGCGCGTGCTCGCGCATATGTCCGGCGACGAATCGCTCATCGACACCTTCCGGCGCGGCGCGGACATCCACCGCGCCACCGCGTCGAAGATGTTCAACATCCCAGAAGACGAGCTGACCGCGGAGCAGCGTCGCGGCGCGAAGGTGATCAACTTCGGCGTGCTGTACGGCATGTCCGCGTTCCGCCTGTCGAATGAGCTCAACATCTCGACCGCGCAGGCGAAGGACTGGATCGAGGCGTACTTTGCGCGCTATCCGAAGATTCACGAGTTCCTCGACCGCACGCTCGAAGGCGCGCGCGCGACGGGCAAGGTGACGACGCTCTTCGGGCGCGTGCGCTACATCCCGGAGATTCAGAACCGCTCGTTCACGGTGCGCGGCAACGCGGAGCGGATGGCGATCAATGCGCCGATTCAGGGCACGGCCGCGGACCTTCTGAAGCTGGCCATGATCGCGCTCGAGCGCAAGCTCACGCGCGGCGCGCGCATGCTGCTGACTGTGCACGACGAGATCGTGATCGAGACGCCGGAGGCGAGCGCGGCGGACGTGGCGGGGATCGTGAAAGAGACGATGGAGAACATCTTCCCCCTGGCCGTGCCGCTCGCGGTGGACGCGCATTATGGGAAGAGCTGGTTCGATGCAAAAGAGTAATGCGTCGTTTCGCACTGCTGATCGTCGCGGTCGTCTGCGCCGCCTGTAAGCCGGCGCCTCCCAAGCCTGCGAAGCCGTCGACCGTGCCGATGACGCGCGCGACGGTCGTGACGATCCGCACGACGATCCAGCCCGGCAACCGCACGCTCACACACACGCTGGTCATCCAGGGCGATCGCGCGCGCAGCACGGCGGAGCACGAGACATGGCGCTTCTTCGATGTGAAGGCGAAGACGGTGACGTTCGTCGATGACGTGGAGCGGACGATTCGCACCGAGCCGCTGACGTCGATCGTGAAGCGCCGCCGCGCCGCGACTTCCGCGCGTCTGCCCGCGCATTACGCGTCGGTGCGCTTCACGCGCGGCAACGAGCGTCGCATGCTGCAGGGAGTCGCGGCGCAGCAGTCGATCATTCAGTCGGGCGCGTATCGCCGCGAGCTCTGGCTCGCGGAGCATCCGTCCATTCCGCGCGGCCTCTTCGCGATGATGCACGCCGCGGAAACGCCCTCCTCCCCTCTCGCGCCCATGATGCGCGCCGTCGACGACGCACTCAGCACGGTGCAAGGCTTTCCGCTGCTCGATCACTCCGTGGTGCCGTACGGGAACAAGAAGATGGTGATCGAGCGCGCGGTGGTGAGCATCGCGCAGCAGAACGTGCCCGCGGCGTCGATCGCCATTCCAGCCGGCTATCGCGATCTCACAAAACCTGCCGCGAGTCCCCGACCCTCTTCGTAGCCGTGAACCTCGAGATCGACTATTTTGAGGACGTGATGAAGAGAGCGCATACAGGAAGAGCTGTAGGTTTGCTTCTGATCCTGGCGCTACTTCTCCCCGCCGCCGGGCAAACACAACAGCCATTTGAGGTCGCGTTGTCCGGATATTCGGTTGGAGGCTGTTTCTTTCTCGCCTTTCCGCTTCCTTCTTCAATCCTGTGGGTGAATCCCGATCGAGTCGGTTTTTCTGACTCCGACGTCATTGCGATTGCCTCGGCAGCCGGGCAGCCCGTGTTCGCGCTCCTCACAGGATCGACCCCAAAAGTCGCGACGATCCAGCCGGATGGCTCGCGTGCGCCTTTTTTCAACGCACCTCCGGGCTTTGGAGGAAGCGCGATTGCGGTTGCGCCAACAGGAAGGGTCTTCCTGAACGTTGCCGCAGGCCTGGCAGTGATCTCGCCCGCCGGGGTGCACGAGGCGACGTACCCGATGCCCGGCCGCAACTCGGACAGCGTCATCGCCGCAGCGCCCGACGGTTGTACGGTCTACTACGCAAAGCTGCTCTCCGTGGGTCGAATCAATGGCTGCACGGGAGCGGTGCTGGCTGATTTCTCGTCATTGACGACATCCGTTTCTGACATCCATCCGCTTTCCAACGGACAGGTGCTCATCGCCAGCGGTTCGAATGTTGTCCTACACGATGCCTCTGGCGCGGCGATCCGCACCATTGCCAGCTTGCCCGATTACGACCTGCCGGGACACACGGCGGATCAGATCGCGACGACGCCCGACGAACAGATCCTATGGATCGCTGCAATGGCTGGTTGCGACAACGGCGGTTATCTGTTGAGAGTTTCCATGTCAGACGGACGCGAACTGTCGAGAGTGAATACTGGCAACATCTCGATTGGGACCGGCCTCGTGGTCGGGAATGCCACGGCTGAGGCCATCCCCACGGCGTCCGCGTTCTCTCTGTGCGTGCTCGCAGCCTTGCTCGCCCTCGGCGGAGCAATGCTCCTCAGGAAATGAAACAGGCGGGAAGGCGAGCTACAACACGACCCGCGAATCGCCCACCCGTTTCGTAGCGCCTTCCTTGTCGAAGAGCTCGAGCAGCGGGATCGCCACTTTGCGCGAGATGCCGAAGAGGTCCTTGAACTGCGCGACGTCGATCGTCTGTCCCTTCTTCGACGTCAGCTTCTCGCGCGCGGCGGCGAGGACGTCGCGATGCAGGTACACGCCGTCCGCAAGGCGCACGAGCGTGCCTTGCTTCACGAGATAGCCGATCACGCCTTCGATCACTTTCGGCTTCTGCGGAATGGCTTTGATGATCTCGGAGACGGCGGGCGTCTGCAGTCCGGCCTCGCTGAACTTCGACTCGATCGCGCGCGCGAGCTCGCCCTCCGCGCCGCCGAGTGTTTTCGAGCGGCCGGGGATGTCGAGTGCGTCACCGCTCACGACCGCGATCTTCTCGTTCGCGAGATCGGCGAGGAGGAAGTTCACCGGCGCGCCGTTCGGAATGAGCTGCTGCACGAACTCGCTCTTCGGCACGTTGACCGCCATCTTGTTCGACTTGAAGTAGCGGTCGAGGAACTCCATCGAGCGGCGGCGGAACTCGGCGAGCGCGTCGTGATGGAGAAACGTCGCGCCGGTTTGCACGACGTTCGGGATGCGCTTCAATTCTTTCGTCAGCGTCTGCGTGCGAATGCCGGTGCGCGCCTGCACTTCGTCGATGGTGACGCCGCGGACGCCGCGCAACTTCGACATCAACTCGACGCGCTGGTGCAGCGTGCCGCTCGCGAGCGTCTCCAGAATCTCGGGACGCGTGCCGCGACTGAGCTTGCCGAGGTGGGCGTCGAGGAGGACGCCGCCACCGATGGTGAAGGCGGGCGAGTAGCGGCGGATGACGAACCGGTCGCCGGCCACGGCCACGACCGGCGCCTCCAGCCGGATCTGCACGAACGCGCTCTGGCCGGGGC
>DATELS010000247.1:0-3333 GCA_035276365.1 Thermoanaerobaculia bacterium | reverse complement strand
ACATCTCGACGATTGCCGCGATTGTCGCGGCGGGCGCGGGCGCGAATGTCGCGAAGCACGGCAATCGAGCCGTGTCGTCGTCGTGCGGCAGCGCGGATCTGCTCGCAGCGCTCGGCGTGCACATCGATCTCGACGCGGCGCGGATGTCCGAGGTGCTAAGGCGCGCGGGGATCGCGTTCTTGTTCGCGCCGAAGCTGCATCCGGCGATGAGCGCGGTCGCGTCCGTGCGGCGCGAGCTCGGCGTGCGCACGATCTTCAACGTTCTCGGACCTCTCACGAATCCTGCCTTCGCGCGACGACAAGTCCTCGGCGTCTATGCCGACCGGCTCGTCGACACAGTGGCACGCGTGCTCGCGGCGCTCGGTGCGGAGCATGCGCTGGTCGTGCATAGCCGCGATGGGCTCGACGAGATCTCCGTCTCCGCGCCCACGCACGTGTGCGAAGTGCGCGACGGCGAGGTGCGTGCGTACGACGTGACACCGGAGGAGTTGGGAGTCGGGACGCATGCGATCGAGAGCCTCGCCGGCGGCGACATCCCGCGCAACGCGGAGATCGCGCGTGCGGTGCTGGAAGGGGAGGAGGGCGCGCGGCAGGACATCGTCGCGGTGAACGCGGGAGCGGCGCTGTACGTCGCGGGACTCGCTCCGTCGATTCGCGACGGCGTGGCGATCGCGCGCGCATCGATTCGCGAAGGACGCGCGCTCGCGAAGCTGCGCGAGCTCGCGGAGATCAGCCACGAGCTCGGAGGTGCCGCGTGACCGTGCTCGATCAGATTGTGGAGCGCACGCGCGCGCGGCTGCGCGACGAGGCCAAGCCGGATCGCCGCGCGGCGGAGGAAATGGCGGAGCGGCGCACGCCGTTCGCGTTTCGCG
Source organism: Thermoanaerobaculia bacterium (assembly GCA_035276365.1). Lineage (GTDB taxonomy): Bacteria > Acidobacteriota > Thermoanaerobaculia > Gp7-AA8 > Gp7-AA8 > QHVT01. The sequence continues at coordinate 2,461 of DATELS010000247.1, read as the reverse complement.
CGGCGCTGCAGCGCGAGGGCGTGAACGTGATCGCGGAGATCAAGTCGGCGTCACCGTCGGCGGGCTCGATCGTGGACGATCCGAACGTCGAGTCGATCGCGGCCGATTACGCGCGCGGCGGCGCGGCGGCGCTCTCGATCGTCACCGAGCCGGAGTTCTTCCGCGGCTCGCGCGAGTGGATTCTGCGCGCGAAGAATGCGGCCGCTCTGCCGGCGATCATGAAGGACTTCATCGTCGAGCCCGCGCAGATCGTGCGCGCGGTGGCGGCGGGCGCGGACGCGGTGCTCCTGCTCGCATCGCTGCTCGACGCAACGCGCATTCGCGATTTCGTCGCGCTGCTCGAGGCATACGGCTGCGACGCCCTGGTGGAGGTGCACGACGAGGAGGAGCTGGCGCGCGCGATGGACGGCGGGGCGCGCCTGATCGGCGTGAACAACCGCGACCTCCGCGACTTCCACGTCGACCTCGGCACCTCCGAGCGTTTGTCGGCGCTGATGCCGCGCGAGGTTGTGCGCGTCGCGGAGAGCGGCATTCGTACTCGCGCGGACGTCGAGCGTTTGCGTGCCGCGGGCTTTCACGCGTTTCTCGTCGGCGAGTCGCTGCTGCGGCAGAGCGATCGCGCGGCGGCGGTGAGGGCGTTATGCGCGTGAAGATTTGCGGGATCACGCGGCGCGAGGACGCGGAGTTGTGCGAGGAGCTCGGCGCGGATTTTCTGGGGTTCGTGTTCGTGAAGTCATCGCCGCGGTTTGTGCAGGAAATTCCGGTGAAGTCGCCTCATCACAAGTGCAAGCGCGTCGGCGTGTTTCGCGATCACTCGCTCGACGACATCCATCGCATCGCGGAGGTCGCGCAGCTCGACATCATTCAACTGCACGGCAACGAGTCCGAGGACTTCGTCCGCGCGATTCAACTGCCGGTGATCAAAGCCGTGCACGTGCAAGACGCGCTGCCCGACACCAACACCTCCGCCGACTGGATCCTCTTCGACACCGGCGGCGGCACGGGGCGGCGCTTCGACTGGTCGCTTCTCGCGGACTATCCGCGCACCAAGCCGTTCTTTCTCGCGGGCGGGATCACGCCGGACAACGTCGAGGCGGCGATTCGCCGCGCGCGGCCGGATGCGATCGATCTCTCCAGCGGCGTCGAGTCCGCGCCCGGCATCAAAGACCATCGCAAACTTCGAGAGTTGTTCGAGAGAGTGCAACGCACATGACCGCAACCCTTCCCGATCGCCACGGCTTCTTCGGCCAGTTCGGCGGCAAGTTCGTTCCCGAAACACTGATGGCCGCGCTCGACGAGTTCGAGAGCGCGTACAAAAAATTCGCGCGCGACCGCGCATTCCGTCGCGAGCTCGATGACGTCCTCGCGGACTTCGTCGGACGTCCGACGCCGCTCACCGAGGCGAAGACGTTCGCCGCGATGTGCGGGGAGTTTCGGCTGTTTCTCAAGCGCGAAGATCTCAACCACACCGGCGCGCACAAGATCAACAACGCCATCGGACAGGCGCTGATCGCGAAGCGGATGGGCAAGCAGCGCATCATCGCGGAGACGGGCGCGGGGCAGCATGGCGTTGCCACCGCCACGGCCTGCGCGCTCCTCGGCCTGCAATGCGTGGTCTACATGGGCGAAGTCGACATGGCCCGCCAGGAGCTCAACGTCTTCCGCATGCGCCTCCTCGGCGCCGAAGTCGTGCCGGTGACGAGCGGCAGCCGCACGCTCAAAGATGCGATCAACGAGGCCATTCGCGACTGGGTCACGAACGTTCGCACCACGCACTACATCATCGGCTCCGTCCTCGGTCCGCATCCGTATCCGAAAGTCGTGCGCGACTTTCAATCGGTCATCGGCCGCGAGGCGCTCGTGCAACTGAAGCGCAAGACGGGCGAGTTACCCGATGCCGCGGTCGCGTGCGTCGGCGGCGGCTCGAACGCGATCGGCTTGTTCTACGCGATGCTGAAGCATCCATCGATTCGGATGATCGGCGTCGAGGCGGGCGGACGCGGCGCGAAGCTCGGCGAGCATGCCGCGCGCTTCTCCGGCGGCGCTTTGGGCGTGTTGCACGGGACGCGCTCGATGGTGTTGCAGGACGAGTTCGGACAGATCGCGGAGACGCACTCGATTTCGGCGGGACTCGACTATCCGTCGATCGGACCCGAGCACGCGCATCTGCAGGAGATCGGTCGCGTCGAGTATCACGACTGCAGCGACGATCTCGCGCTCGAGGCGTTTCACAAACTGAGCGAGACCGAGGGGATCATCCCGGCGCTCGAGTCGTCGCATGCGCTGGGATGGTTGATGCGCAACGGCGGGTCATTGCGCGGGGTGGTCGTCGTCAATCTCTCCGGACGCGGCGACAAGGATGTGCCGCAGGTGGCCGCGCTATGACGCGCGCGAGCGGACCGCCGGCGTCCTCGCCGGCTGGCAGGGCGGCGTCCTCGCCGCCCGGATTCCGTGAGCGGCG
>DATELS010000246.1:0-4833 GCA_035276365.1 Thermoanaerobaculia bacterium | reverse complement strand
CGAGCGGCTGACGAACATCCCCGTGCGCCGCCAGCTCCGCACGATCACGAAGATCGAAGTCTCGCTCGAGAAAAACGGCCGCTTCGTCCTCGGACGCAGCGTCAACATCTCCTCGACCGGCATGCTCGTCGAAGTCGATCGCATGCTGCCGCAGGACGGACCGGTGCGACTGCACTTCTACCTGCCCGCCGATCCGAAGCCGCTGCAGATCATGGCCGAGGTGCTGCGGGCCGAGTTCTCGGGGTCGATGTCGAAGTACGGAATGCGTTTTCTGGAGCCGACGAAAGAAGACCGCGAGCGCATCTCGCGGTACGTGCACCGGCTGCGATCGCGAGAAACGATCTGATGAGCTCTGTCGACGAGGCCGTTCGTGCGGCGCGCCAGGAAGATCTCCTGCGCGCGCTCAATCTCTTCCTCGACATCTACGGCACCGAAGAGATGCCGCCGCTGGCGAAGCCGAAGGCGACGAACGGGCTGTCGTGGTTCGGGCTCTGCCTCGCGCTCGTGCGCAAGCAGTACAAGCCTGCGATCGATCTCTGCCGCCGCGCGATCGATCTGCAGTTCTACAACGGCGAGCATTACGCGAACCTCGCGCGCGTGTACGTCGCTGCGGGCAATCGCAAGAAGGCGATCGAGACCGCGGACAAAGGTCTCGAGTTGCATCCCGATGACGACTACTTGAAGAACGTTCGCGCGTGGCTTGGTGTACGCTCGCGTCCCGCCGTGCCGTTCCTCGATCGTACGAACCCCATCAACGTCTCGCTCGGTCAGGCGAGGCACGCGAAAAAAATCGCGGAGGATGAACGTAGAAAGAAGTGACTCACCTGAACGAACCTCTCGAATCTGCTGCTACCTCTGAAGGCGTCCCCGTTGCTCCCTCCCTCGGCCCGATTCTCGAACACGTCCGGCTTCCCGTCGAACGCACGCTGATCGATCGGCGCGTCGTCATGCTCTGCGGGATGTGCGTGCTTCTCGCGCTCGTCACCGGGTTCGTCGCGCAACTCCTCGTCACCATCATTCACTTCGTCACCAACCTCGCGTTCTTCGGCCGCGTCAGCGTGACGCCCGCGTCGCCGTCCGCGAATCACCTCGGCTGGCTCGTGCTCTTCGTGCCAGTGATCGGCGGCATCATCGTCGGCATCATGGCGCGCTTCGGATCGAAGGCGATTCGCGGACATGGGATCCCCGAGGCGATGGAGCAGGTGTTGTTGAACGAGAGCAGGATCCCGGCGCGCATCACGATCCTCAAGCCGCTCTCCGCCGCGATCTCGATCGGCACCGGCGGTCCGTTCGGCGCGGAAGGCCCGATCATCGCCACCGGCGGCGCGATGGGCTCCGTCCTCGGACAGATCATCAAGACCTCATCGATGGAGCGGAAGACGTTGCTCGCCGCCGGCGCCGCGGCGGGTATGGCCGCGACGTTCGGCAGTCCGGTTTCCGCGGTGTTGCTGGCGGTCGAGCTGCTACTCTTCGAGCTGCGTCCGCGATCGATCGTCGCCGTTGCACTCGCCGCGGTCACCGCGACCGCCGTGCGCATCGGCTTCACCGGCTACACGCCCGCGTTCGCGATGCCGCCGCTGCCGCGTCCCGGCGAGCCCGCGCTCGCGGCGTACGTCGTCCTCGGCGCGGTCGTCGGCTGCCTGTCGGTGTACGTCACGCGACTCGTCTACTGGATCGAAGATCTCTTCGAGCATCTGCCCATTCACTGGATGTGGTGGCCGGCGATCGGCGGACTCGCGGTCGGCGCGGTGGGCATCATCGCGCCGCGCACGCTCGGCGTCGGCTACACGAACATCGAAGACCTCGTGTCGGGAAAACTCATCGGCACCGCGGCGCTGATCCTCTGCACCTTCAAGTTCATCTCCTGGTCGATCTCCCTCGGCAGCGGAACGTCGGGCGGGACGCTCGCGCCGCTGTTCACGATCGGCGGAGGCGTGGGCGTGGTGCTGGGAGGACTCGCGGCCGGTGCGTTTCCGGAGCTCGGACTTGATCTGCGCATCTGCGCGCTCGTCGGGATGGCGGCGATGTTCGCCGGCGCGTCGCGCGCGCTGCTCGCCTCCGTCGTTTTCGCGTTCGAGACCACGCTGCAACCACTCGGACTCCTGCCGCTCCTCGGCGGATGCACCGCGGGCTACCTCGTGTCCTCGCTGCTGATGCGCAACACGATCATGACCGAGAAGCTCGCGCGCCGCGGCGTGCGCGTGCCGAGCGAGTACGCGGCGGACTTTCTCGACTTGATCAACGTCGCCGACGCGTGCACGACCGACGTCATCACCGTGCAAGCGGATGAGCCGATCGCGTCGCTGCGCACGCACGGACTCTCGCACCAGGGATTTCCCGTCGTCGATCGCGACGGCAAGCTCCTCGGCGTCATCACGCGTCGCGACTTTCTCGACGCGTCGCGACCGGAGACCACGTGCGCGCGCGATCTCATCAAGCGCGCGCCGGCGATCATCTTCCTCGACAACTCGCTGCGCGATGCCGCGGATCAGATGGTGCGCGAGAACGTCGGACGGCTGCCGGTGGTATCGCGCAACGATCCGAGCCGCGTCGTCGGCGTGATCACGCGCAGCGATCTCCTGCGCGCGCACGAGCGCCGGCTCGCGTCATAATGACGGGCACACCACAAGGAGGCCCGGTCATGAAGCGAATCGTCATCGGCGCGATCGTCGGAGCCCTCATCGTTTTCTTCACGAGTGCCATCGTCCACATGTTCACGCCCCTCGGCACCGCGGGCGCGAAGATGATTCCGCACGAAGACGCGGTCATCGACGCGATGCGGAACAACCTCACCGAGTCCGGCGTGTACTTTTACCCGGGCATGAACATGCAGACGCATCCGTCCGAGGCGGAGCAGAAGGCGTGGGAGGAGAAGCTGCGCCGCGGTCCGTCCGGGATGATCATCCACGTCGCGCAAGGCTCGGAGCTCCCGTTCCCGAAGAATCTGATTTGGGAGTTTCTGACCGTGCTCGGCTCGTGTCTCGTCGCGGCGTGGGTCGTCTCGCGCACGGTGGGAACGTACGGCACGCGCGTGATCATCGTTGCGATGTTCGCGGTGTTCGCGTTCCTCTCGATTACGGCGAGCCATTGGATCTGGTACCAGTTCCCGACGCCGTTCGTGATGGCGGAGTTCATCGGTGAGCTCATCGCGTATCTGCTCGGCGGACTGGCGATCGCGAAGATCGTCCCGCCGCCGCTTCCGCAATGAGACTCGGATTCATCGGCGGGATTTACTCGAACTACCACGCGCTCGTCGCGACGCTGGACGAGCTCTCCCGCCGCTCCGTCGACGCGACGTACTTTCTCGGCGACCTCGGCGCGTTCGGTCCGCATCCCGATCGCGTCCCCGAGCTCTTGATCGCGCGCGGCATCGCGGGCATTCAGGGGAATTACGAGGAGTCGCTGTCGACGCGCGCCGACGATTGCCACTGCGGCTACACCGATCCGCGCGACAACCACTACGCGCAGATTTCCTACGACTACACGTTCGCGCACACGAGCGACGCGCACAAGGACTGGATGGGCTCACTGCCGCGCGAGATTCGCTTCACCGCGGGAGGTTTGCGCTTTCTGCTCGTGCATGGCTCGCCGCGCAAGATCAACGAGTTTCTATGGCGGTCGACATCGCCCGAGCCGTTTCTCGAAAAGCTTTGCCGCGATCACGACGCGGACGTGATCGTCTGCACGCACACGGGATTGCACTGGCACAAGGCGTTGCGCGAGCAGCGGCACGTCATCAATGCGGGCGTGATCGGACGTCCCGCGAATGACGGACGCACGAACGTGTGGACGACGATCGTCGACGTGAACGATCGCGATGTTCAAGTCGAGTTCGTGCCCATCGCGTATGACCACGAGCGTCTCGCGCGCGAGATGCGCGAAGAGCGATTGCCCGAGGAGTTCGTGGAGACGGTGCTCAGCGGGTGGTGGACGACGTGCCTCGAAATCCTTCCGCCGAAAGAGCGCGCTCTCGGGAAGTACTAGCGACGGCTGCGTCGTCATTCGCGAGCGGCGGCAGCGTCCACGCTTCCAGCCAATTCCCCTCGGCCGACGGAATGAGCAATCGGTTGCGCTTGCGATCGAAGCCGATGCCCGCGGGCGCGGGCGCGCGGCGGAACAGCGGACGCAGCACGTTGCCCTGCGACACATGCAGCGCCTCGTCGTGCTCGCTCGACACGATCACGGTGCCGGTCGGCAGCACGACGATGCCGTCGAACGCGCCCGGTCCGCGCAGCACGGCCTTCGGCACCGCGCCGGGAGTCCACGCCAGCACTTCGCGGCCGAGGGCGGGGGCGATGAGGAAGCGGGTACCGTCCCAGGCGAGCGCGTTCGGCGAGCGCAGCTCCTCGCCGCGCGCGACGATCTCCGCGACGCCGTCGTCGTGAATGCGGAAGATGCGGCCGCCCGCGTCGGCGACGTACAACAACTCGTCGCCGCCCGCGGCGATGCTCGTCAGCGAGGTCGCGCCGCTCTTCGCGAGCGCGATCGTTTGTAGCGGTGCGCCGGTGAAGCGATCGAACGAGCGGACGGCGTCGCGATCGGCGACCCACAGCACGTCGCGCACGATGGTCATGCCGCGCGGCGCATCGAGTCCGCGAATGAACTTCGGCGACTCGATCCTGCCGTCCGGCGTGACGCGCGCGATGACGCCGCTGCCGGTCGAGACGAAGTAGACGTCCTGCACTTCGTCGTGAATCACGGACTGCGGATGGCGGAGTCCGCGGACCGCGAATGCTTTCGCGAGAATCGGTTGCGCGTTGATCTCGCTCGCGCTCGAGATCATCGGCGGGTGGTTGCGCGTGACGCGATAGACGATCCCATGCTCCGCGTCGC
>DATELS010000245.1:0-4107 GCA_035276365.1 Thermoanaerobaculia bacterium | reverse complement strand
TGCCCGTGAGCGCCGACTCCAGCGACGCGTGAAGATGCTTCAGCATCTCCGGCTCCTCCGCGACGCGCGCGTTCCACGCGGCCTCGAGCTCTTTCGTGTAGATGTGATACGGCACCTCCGCGAGCGCGGGCGTGCATCCCGCCGGCGGCCCGCTCACGAACTTCGTCGCCGTCCCCTCGGGCACCATCAGCGCGAGGATGCGGAACGCGAGCTTCTCGCGCTCGTTGAGCGACGGCGGCGCCTCGAGGGCGATGCCGAGGTGGTGGGACTCGTGGGCGATGGTACCGGCGAGGCTCGGGAGATCGTCCGGCAGTTGCAGGAAGTCGTAGCCCTGCATGCCGTCGATCGCGAACGCGGAACTGCCGCCGTGCGGCATCACGGCGAGGTACGACGACGGAATCGTCCAGCCGGGAGGCAGCCACGTCTGCGCGTAACGCACGCCGTCGCGCACGATCTTCTTCATGTTCGCGCGCTCGAGCTGCCGCAGCTTCTTCGCGTACGACGGGAGGTTGTCGTAATACGACTTCCAATGCGGACGCATCGCATCCGCGCGCTCGTTCTCGCCGGCGTGATACGTGTCGTCGAAGCGGAGGCTGAGGATCATGCGCCGGAAGACGTCGCGCGGCAGGTGGTTCGGACGCCACGAGCGGTTGTAGTGCTTGAACATCAGTTGATACGCGCGCGTGTCGAGCACGGCGTCGAGGCGACGCGTGACGACGTCGCGCGACTTGCCATCGCGCATCGCCTTCAGCACGCCGTACATCCCGCGACACGCGGAGATGTCGACGTCGACGTTTTGCGCGAGTACGGGGAGCGCGAGGAGAAACACGAGGAGACGGAGCATCCGCATGCGAAGTTGGACGGGAGGGCGGGAGCGCGGTTAGGTCACCCGATCGCGTCGAGCCACAACCGCCGCACCTCGCTCGCGCCGCGCGCGCTCGGCTCGATGATCGACTCGCGCAGATACCACCGTTCCTCTTCCGGCGCGGTGAGGCCGTGTCCGAGGAAGTGGTGGTGGATGTCGGCGAGGCGGAGGCGGTCGTCGCTCTGCGCGAGCTCGCGCACCAGCGCGTTGTACTCATCCAACCACGCCGACTCGCGATCGAGCGTGCCGATGAAGCCCGGCAGGCGCTTCGTGCCGTCGGATGGATCGTAGACCGTGCCGATGAGCATGAGCGAGTTCGGACGCAACTCGAAGAGACGCGCGACCGCCTCGCGCAGTCGCGACGCGATCGCCGGCGCGGGACTCGCGCCGCGGCCGCCGATCTCGGCGAGAAGATCATTGCCACCGGCGGTGATCGTGATCAGCGTCGCGTCATCGCTCGGCGTCACGCGAGCCGCCTGCACGAGGAGATCGTGCGTCGTCGCGCCGTCCGCGGTCACGTCCTCGTGCCGCACGCCGCGCAGTTCGCGTCCGCGAAACTCCGGCCACAGGCGATCGTCGTTGCGCACGAGCAGCGATGCGGCGCCAAGACGAGAGTTCGTGAAGCGGCCGGGGAAGCGCAGGCGCGCGTCTTCCGCGGGATAGACGTCGATCGAGATGCTGTCGCCGAGGGAGACGTAGCGGCGGAAGTCCACCTACTCCGCCACCGCCCACACATCGCCGCCCTGCGGCAGGAAGCGGTCGAACAGCACCCAGCGCCCGTCCGGCGACCACACCGGATAGTCGATGCGCGAGTCGCCGTCGTCGAACTCGAACACGCGCCGCGGCGCGCCGTCGTCGAGCGGCGAGCACCACAGCGTGCGATGTCCCGCGACGTCCATGATGCGCGCGTGATCGGGAGAGAACGACATATGCGCGCCGCCGACGACTTCCGCCGTCGCCTCCGGCTCGCCCGGCTCGTCCGCCGAAACGCTGAGCGTCTTTTGCGACGACGGGCAGCGGAAAAGCACGCGCGCCCCGTCCGGCGTCCAGCGGACGAAGTGTCCCGTCGCGCCGCATGTCGTGAGCTGCCGCACGTGCGCGCCGTCCGCGTCCATCACGAACACCTCGATCCGCCCATCGCGATCGGACATGAATGCGATGCGCTTTCCGTCCGGCGAGAAGAACGGATTGATGTTGATCCCTTCGCCCGACGTCAGTCGCGTGAGCGCGTCGCCGTCGAAGTCGTAGCGCCAGATGTCGATCGCGCCCGCGCGGCCGGAGAAGAACACGAGCGACCGCGCGTCGGGCGACCAGTTCGGCTGATAGTCGCCGCCCGGTCCGCTCGTCAGTCTGCGCGTCTTGCCATCGCGCAGCGTGAGCAGCCACAGATTCATCTCGCCGCCGCGATCCGAGCCGAACGCGATGCGATCGCCATCCGGCGACCACGCGCCGCGCGTGTTCTCGCGCGACGCCGCGACGACCTGCTCCGGCGGTCCCGTCGCCTCGCCGCTCGCGGGATCGACCGGCAGTCGCCACAGCTCCGCGTTCTGCTTCAGCGTCGCGAACACGATGCGATCGTCGCTGCGCGGGATGTCGAGATCGATGTCGTGACCCGCGCCCGCGGTGATCTGCTGCATCGGTCCCGCGGCCGAGCCGTCGAAGTCGACGGGCACGCTCCACACGTTGATGCCGCCCGTGCGATACGACGAGAACACGATCGAGCCGCCGTCGAAGGACCACACCGGATGCACGTCGAGCACGAAGTCGTTCGTGATCCACTTCATCGCGCGCGTGGCGACGTCGATCACGCGCACGTCCGATTTCGTCCCCTCGATGTTCTGGAACACGACCTTCGTGCCGTCCGGCGACCAGCGCGGGCGCACGTGCGCGATCGCCTCCGAGTCGTCGGTCGTGAGCTGCTGCGCGTTGCGGCCGCGCGCGTCCGAGATCCAGATGCGTCGCGGTCCGCTCCACGACGCGTCGAACGCGATGTGCTCGCCGTCCGGCGACCACGCCGGGTTGTACGCGTCGGCGATGAGACGCGTCTCGCGGCCGCTCTCGATCTCCACCTGCCAGATGTTGCCGCCGATGTAGCGGCCGAAGATCTCGGACGGCTCGAAGTGCTCGTTCGGTTGATCGGGCCGGACGAAGAGCAGCGTGCGGCCGTCGGGCGACCACGCGGGCTGGATGTCGTCGAACGGACCGCGCGTCAGTTGCCGTTCGCTCGCCTCCGCGGGCTCGCTCAGGATCAGCTTGCGCACGCGGCCGACGTCGCGCGTGAAGACGAGGCGCATGCCGTCGGGCGAGAGCGCGGGGAACTGCTCGATCGCGCGCGCGAACGTGAGCTGTTCGAGTCGCGGGAAGCGGCGCTTCGGCTCGCGCATGCGATCGCGCACGCGGCGCAGATCGGCGACGACGTCGCGCATCGTTGCGTAACGCGCCGACGCGTGCTTGGCCATGCAGCGGCTGACGACGCGCTGCAGTTCCGCGGGGATGTGCTCATCGATCGTGCGCAGCGACGGAGGATCGGCGCCGATGATCTGATGCACGATCTCGCCGATGTTCGCGCCGCGCCACGGCGGGCGTCCGGCGAGCGACTCGTACGCGACCGCGCCGAACGCGAAGATGTCCGAGCGCGCGTCGACCGGCTCACCGGAGAGTTGTTCGGGCGACATGTACTCCGGCGTGCCGATGAGCACACCGGGCGCGGTCGCGGGTGCGACGGCGGTGGTGGCATCGGCGTCGACGTCGACGCGATTGCGATCCGTGAGCTTCGCGAGTCCGAAGTCGAGGATCTTCGCGTAACCGTCGCTCGTGACCATGATGTTGTCCGGCTTGAGATCGCGATGGACGATGTCCGCCTCGTGCGCCTTGGCGAGACCTTCGCCGATCTGGATCAGCAGCTCGAGCGTCTCGGCGACGTCGCGCTTCTTCGCGTTGTGCGCGCGCAGCGTCTCGCCGGCGATGAACTCCATGGCGATGTAGCGCCGCGGATGCTCGCCGGACGTCTCGCCGATGTCGTAGATGGTGAGAATGTGCGGATGGTTGAGCGCGGACGCGGCCTGGGCCTCGACGCCGAAGCGCGCGATCGCGCCGGAGTCGAACGCGGAGCGCTCGGAGAGGAGCTTGATGGCGACGTCGCGGTTGAGTCGCGTGTCGCGCGCGCGGTAGACGACGCCCATCCCGCCCGCGCCGATCTCGCCGACGATCTCGTAGGCGCCGAGCCGCGTGCCGGGAGCGAG
>DATELS010000244.1:0-17874 GCA_035276365.1 Thermoanaerobaculia bacterium | reverse complement strand
ACCACGTCGCGCTCCATCGATCTCAGCCTCGATGCCGGCACCGCGTCGCAGCAGTCGAGCCTCTACGAATGCATCGCCATCGACGCGACGCGCCTGTACGACGCCGGCACGCGCGCGTTCATCCCGACCGATCAGCGCGCGACCGACGTCGGCGCCAATCTCACGCTGACGTGGTACGACAACGCGGACTGCACCGGCACGCCCATTCCCGCGGGTCCGTTCGCCTCGCCCATCGCGTCCGCGACCAAAGCCGGCGCGTGGACGTCGCTGCTGCTCTCGAATCAGAAGCCGCCGCAAGGCGCGACGCATGTCGCGCTCGCGCTGCGACTCTCGCGCACGTATCTACAGGGACCCGCGTCGCACGTGCGCTTCGACGACGTGTACTTTGTCGCGATCGGCGACCGCCTCACCATTCCCGCGATCGCCTCCCTCCGCGGCGACGCAAACTCGCAGTGGTCCTCCGATATCCATCTCGTCAACGCGTCGTTCGCGCCGATCAAAGCCACGCTGCTCTATCGATGCCTGGCGAACGGTCCATGCAACACGAAGCCGCGCGAAGTCTCACTCGCGGCCGGAGAGGCCGTGCTCCTCCGCGACGCGGCGGCGAAATTCTTCGACTCGCCAGACACCGGAGGCGCGATCGAGATCATCACCGACGCGACGGGACTCGTCGCCACTTCACGCCTGAACAGCCGCGCCGCGCGCGGCACGTTCGGCGCAGAAGTGCGCGCATTGCCCGTCGCCGACTTCGCGATCGGCACCGTCTTCGCCGGTCTCCGCAACGGTCCCGACTTCCGCACGAACCTCGGCATCTACAACCCGCAAAGCGATCGCATCGAAGCATCGATGACGCTGTACGTCGACGGAAAAGACGTCGCGCACACGATCATCACCGTCCAGTCTCACGAGCTTGTCCAGATGAACGCCTTCGTCGCCCTCGGCGTCGCCGGACTCACGACGGACAACGCGTACCTGCGCATCGCCACGCGCTTCGGCGCGATCGCGCCGTTCGTGTCCATCATCGACAACGCCACGAACGACGTCGCCGTGTCGAACGGCGTGAAGCAGTTCTGACGCTACTTCTTGTACGTCACGCGCACCTGGAAGTCGTCCGGCTTCTTCGACTTCGCGAGCTCCTCGAAGCGCTTCATGTCGTACTCCCAGATCAGCGTGTCGCCTTCGCGACGCGTGGCGTTGTGCGAGACGATCGTGAACGGCGCGTTGATGCGATACACCACGCGCATCTTTTCGAACGCCTGCTTCACCATCTTCTCCATTCCGGGATCGAGCTTCGGCGCGTCGCTGGCCTGCTCCTTCACCGACTCCGCGGGATTGACCGGCTTCGTCTGCAGAGTGATCGTGTCGCCCTTTTCGACGAGCTGCAGCGCCTCGAACGGCGTGTCGATGATGTTCTTCTTCGTCGGATCGCCTTCGCCGTTCGACGGCAACTTCACGTCGATGAGGTTGCGGATGTTCTCGAACGCGAACTTGAAATCCGAGGCGATGCCGAAATCCTTCTCCGTCATCGCGAAGTCGAGCAGCTTCACCCCCTCGGGCATCGACTTCTGCATCTCCTCGCGCGACGGCATCTTCTCTTCGCTCGTCTTCTTCTTCGCCTGCTTCTTGAAGTCCGCCTTCGCCGCCGCGATCTCCGCGTCGGTCATCGGCCCCTTCTTCCCTTCCATCTCACGGCCGAACTGCGCCATGACGATGACCATCGGCTCCATGTCGATGCCGAGGTGGAAGTCGGCGGTGCCGGAGAGATCTTTCTTGAGGTTGATCGACTGCTCGACTTCGAAGCAGCCGGTCAGAAAGAGAACGCAGAGCGCGACGAGTGCTTTTTTCATCGGGATGTCCTTCATCGAACGACGACATTCACGAGTTTGCCGGGGACGTAGATCTTCTTCACGACCTCTTTGCCGGAGGTCCACTGGAGGATTTTCTCATTCGCGAACACCGCGGACATTACCTGTTCCTCGGACGGCGGCGCCGCGACTTCGACCTGCCCGCGCAGCTTGCCGTTGACCTGCACCGCGATGACGACCGTGTCTTCCTGCATGAGCGCGGGATCGGCGACGGGCCAGCGCGACGTGAGCACGAAGCTCTCTTTGCCGAGCATCGTCCACAGCTCTTCGGTGATGTGCGGCGCGAACGGATGCAGCATCAGAAGGAGCGCCTCGTACGCGTCGCGCAACTCGGAACCGCCGCCGGCGCTCACCGCTTCGCCGATCGCGTTCGACAACTCCATGAGCGCGGAGATCGCGGTATTGAACTCGAATCGCTCGATGCGTTTCGTGACCGCGTCAATGGTCTGATGCATTTTGCGGGTGACGGCAGTAGGCGCCTCTGCGCTCTGCGTTCCGCGATCGGCGAGTTGCACTCCCATCTGCCACACGCGTCCGAGGAAGCGGTACGCGCCGACCACGCCCTCGTCGGACCACGCCGCTTCTTTCTCCGGCGGCGCGATGAAGAGCGTGTACACGCGTTCCGTGTCCGCACCGTAGCGCGCGATCAGCTCGTCCGGCGGGACGACGTTGAAGCGCGACTTCGACATCTTCGTCACTTCCGGCGTGAGTTGCGTGTCGCCGCGATAGAAGCCGTCGTCGCGGCGCTCGACTTCGTTCAGCGGTACCCAGGAGCCCTGCGGGTCTTTGTAGCCTTCCTTCGTGATCACGCCCTGGTTGAAGAGTCGCGTGAACGGCTCTTCGAAATTGATGAGGCCGAGGTCGTGGAGCGTGCGGGTGATGAATCGGGCGTAGAGCAGGTGCAGGATCGCGTGCTCGATGCCGCCGATGTACTGGTCGACCGGCAGCCAGCGATTCACAATCGCGGGGTCGAAGATCTTCTGATCGTCGCGCGGCGTGATGAAGCGGAGGAAGTACCACGACGAGTCGACGAAGGTGTCCATCGTGTCGGTCTCGCGACGCGCCGCGCCGCTGCACTTCGGACACGTCGCCTTGACGAACGTCTCGTGCTTCGCGAGAGGATTTCCCTCGCGTCCGGTGAATGGCACATCTAATGGCAAAGTGACTGGTAATTGTTCTACCGGGACCGGTACCAATCCGCAGGCGTCGCAGTACAGCATCGGAATGGGCGTGCCCCAGTAGCGCTGGCGCGAGATGAGCCAGTCACGCAGGCGATAGCGAACCGTACCTTTACCGATGCCGCGCTCTTCGATGATGGCGATGATCTTCTCGATCGCCTTCGGCACCGGCAGTCCGTCGATCGGACCGGAGTTCACCGCGACGCCGCTTTCGTCCTTGAACGTGAACGCCTCCTGCATCGCGTTGACGTCGCCCGCCTCGCCGCTTGCGGGACGCACAACGATGCGCAGCGGGAGGCCGTACTGCTTTGCGAATTCGAAGTCGCGCTGATCGTGCGCGGGGACGGACATGATCGCGCCCGTGCCGTACTGCGGCAGCACGAAGTTGCCGAGCCAGATCGGGATCTGTTCGTTCGTGAAGGGGTTGATCGCGTACTGGCCGGTGAAGCGCCCTTCCTTCCCCTTCTCCTGCCGCTCGAGCGCACTCTGGTTGCGCACGGTCGTGATCCACGCGTCGATCTCTTCGCGATCGGCGGCGCCGGCGATGAGCTGCGGCACGTCGGGATGCTCGGGCGCGAGGACCATGAAGGTCGCGCCGAAGATGGTGTCGGGACGCGTCGTGAAGATGCGGATGGGATGGTCGAGCGACGGCGCGGGAAACTCGACGTCGGCGCCGAGGGAGCGGCCGATCCAGTTCCGCTGCATGAGCTTCACTTTTTCCGGCCAGTCGGTGAGCGTGTCGAGCCCGGCGTCGAGACGGTCGGCGTAGTCGGTGATCTTGAGGAACCACTGCGAGAGCTCGCGCTGCTCGACGAGCGCGCCGCAGCGCTCGCATCGGCCGTCGACGACCTGTTCGTTCGCGAGCACGGTCTGATCCTGCGGGCACCAGTTGACGGGCGCGGTGCCGCGATACGCGAGGCCGCGCTCATAGAGCTGGAGGAAGATCCATTGATTCCAGCGGTAGTACTCGGGCTCGCACGACGCGATTTCCTTGGACCAGTCGTAGAGGATGCCCCACCGCCCGAACTGGGCTTTCATGCGCGCGATGTTGCCGAGGGTCCATTCGCGGGGATGAATGCCGCGCTTGATGGCGGCGTTTTCCGCGGGGAGACCGAACGCGTCCCAGCCCATGGGATTGAGCGCGGCGCGGCCCTGCATGCGGAAGTAGCGATAGACGGCGTCGCCGAGGATGTAGTTGCGCCCGTGCCCGACATGAAGGTCGCCCGAGGGGTACGGGAACATGTTGAGCATGTAGAGCTTGTCGCCGGGCCCCGCGACGTCGATCTCCGCGACCTTCGCCTCGGCCCATCGCTGTTGCCACTTCGGCTCGATGTCGGTGGGTCGGTATTGCATAGGCGCGGGAGTATAGCGAAGCGCGCTTCGCGCGCTCAGTTGCTGGTTGCTGGTGACTGGTTGTCTGTGGAGTCGCGACGGCGCGTATGGCTTACGCTTGACACGTGCAGTTCTCGTGGGATCCCGCGAAGGCGCGAGCGAACCAGCGGAAGCATGGCGTCTCCTTCGAAGAGGCGGCAACGGTGTTCATCGCCGATCCGCTCGCGCGCATTCACGATGACCCCGATCATTCAGTAGATGAGTTGCGTGAGATCATCATCGGTGTCTCCGCTGCCGGACGATTGCTCCTGATATCGTTTATCGAACATGCAGAGACAGTGAGGATCATCAGCGCGCGTGTCACCGACCCGTGGGAACGCAGAAGGTATGAAGAAAACCGCTAGCAAAAACACGCGAGTCTCGGCCAATACGGCGCGCATGCCCGCGCGTTCACGCAAGTCCGCACCCGACGATTTGCGCGAGCACTACGACTTTGATTACTCGAAGTCGCGGTCGAATCGTTTTGCCGGGAAGAGTGACGCGGCGATCGTTGTCGTGCTCGATGCTGATGTCGCCACGGTGTTTCGCTCGTCGGAAGCAGTCAACAGATTCCTGCGCTCCGCGATCTCGGCGATGCCGCAGGAATCGACGCCGAAGAAGCGCCGGACCTCGTAGCGCGTCGCGCCGCGAAGCGGCGCGCTCACGGCCAGATGAACGTCACCGGGCCATCATTCTCCAACGCCACGATCATCATTTCCCTGAAGCGGCCAGTCTTCACCTCGATCCCCGTCGAGGCGAGCTCGCGCAGGAAGAGTTCGAACAGTTCGCGCGCTCTCCCCGGCTCCTCCGCGTTGTCGAAGCTTGGGCGGCGGCCGCGGGCGATCGAGCCGGCGAGCGTGAATTGCGACACCGCGAGGATCGCGCCCTTCACCTCGGACACGTCGCGATTCATCTTGCCTGCCTCGTCCGAGAAGATGCGCAGCTCGCGGATCTTCTTCGCGGCGTCGCGCATCGTCTGCTCGGCGTCGCCTTTCTCCACGGCGGCGAGGACGAGCAGTCCCGCGCCGATCTCCGACACCAGTTCCTCGCCGACATGCACCGATGCGCGTCGTACGCGCTGAATCACGCACTTCATCGCGCGAATTCTAACGGTCGTAGAAAACGAGACATCGCCTCGGCGAGAGCATTAGAATTCACATCATGATCAACAAAGTCATTCTCGTTGGACGCCTCGGCAAAGACCCCGAGGTGCGTTCGACTCCGCAGGGCACCTCGGTCACCAAATTCACGGTCGCGACGGACGAGAAATTCACCGACCGCAGCGGCGAAAAGCAGGAGCGCACCGAGTGGCACAACATCGTCGCCTGGGGCAAGCTCGGCGAGATCTGTGGGCAGTATTTGCGCAAGGGAAAGCTCGTCTATATCGAAGGCTCGATCCGCACCGATAGCTGGGACGACAAGGAAAGCGGCCAGAAGAAATACCGGACGGAGATCGTCGCGCGCGACATGAAGATGCTCGACCGCCGCGGCGACGAAGGCCAGGGCGGCGGAGGCGGATACGGCGGCGGCTACAGCCAGTCGCGCGGATCTGGGAAGCCCGCTCCGGACATGCAGGAAGACGACGAGGAAGTGCCTTTCTAGCGGCCGAGCGCGAAGTTCAGGAACGGTGAATTGCTCCCCGCCGGCCCGACCGGCGGGTCGACGCGATATGTCTTCGTCATCGACGCGTATCCCGGCTTCGACGCGACGATCGTGAACGTCTCGCCGGTGAGCACGGGCTCGATGCGGTACACGCCGTTCGCGCCGGTCACCGACGACTTCCCGACCGCGTAGCCATCGAGCATCTGCACGGTCACGCCCTCGAGGCGCTCGCCGGTCGCCGCGTCGGTGACGGTTCCCGACACGTAGTAGAGCCACCGCGCGGGCTGACCCGGACCGACGAGGAACGAGCTCTTGAGGTTGTACTCGAGCGTTTTGTAGCGGACCCAGATCGAGACTTCGCCCGAGCCGGACGGGACGAAGAGTCCGGACGCCGTGAACGTACCGATCGGATTCGTGACGAGCCACGTCGCCTTGTTCGTGACGTCTTGCGAAGCAACACCATCGAAGTTGTACGTCGAGGCCGTGCACTGCACGTTCGTGCCGGCCGGAAGACAGAGCATGTTGATTTGCGCCATGCCGTGCGGCTCGGTCGGCGAGCCCTTGCATGCGACGAGAAGGAGGAGAATGAGGGGAACCGGGAGCAATCGCATCGATGACTGATACGACGCGAAAGTGGATTTCGTCGCGCGCCGCAATCACCCTCGCGCTCGCCATCGTCGTCTGCGCGTTCATCCCGCAGCGCACGCTCTTCCCGCTCGCCGCGGCGACGCCGCGCGGCGCGTGGTGGCGGCTCCTCACCTCGCAATTCCTTCACGTCTACATCGCGCACGCGATGCTCAATGCGCTGGCGGTGCTCGTCCTCGCCACGCAGGTCGAGCGGCGCGTGCGTGCGATTGGATTGCTACTCGTGTTCTTCATCACCGGCACGATCGGCCAGCTCGTCGCGTTGCGCGTCGTGCCCAACTATCCCGCGACGGGCGCGTCGAACGCCGCGCTCGGACTCGCGGGCGCGTTGCTCTTCTCGCGTGCGTCGACGTGGTGTCCCCTCGCCTACCTCGCGCTTCAGATCGCGCTCGATCTCGCGTTCGCGGGACACGTCAAGTCGCCGCATCTCGCCAGCTTCGCGGCCGGCGCGCTCCTCGGAATCAGCTACCGGGTTTCACGAGGTAACGCTCGCGCAGCACGTTGAGGTGATGACGCTCGTGGCCGAGCATGATGAACGCGAGCGCGCGCGTCGTGACCTCGCCGTTGTTCGCGATGCCGCGCCGATCCCACGCCTCTGCCGGCAGATTGCGCAGCATCACGATGTTCGCGCGACGTAGCAGCGCGTACTCCTCCGCGAGATCGCCGACGCGCCACGCGTCGAAGCCCGCGTGCTCCATGTAACGCTTCTCGTCGAAGCCGGGCAGTGAGTTCGTGTCGCCGCGCGCGATCGCCAGCGCGCGATATCCGAAGATGCGCTCCGCGTCGATGACGTGCCCTAGGACTTCCTTCACGCTCCACTTGCCGTCCTCGTAGCGATACGCGCCGCGCGTCTCGTCGATCGCGGCGAGCATCTTCTGCGTCTCGGACGACTGCTTCTCGATCGCCGCGAGCACGTCCTCCTCCGGCACGAGCTCGACGTAACCGCCGTAGTACGAAGCGTAATCGGTGCTTGCTGGTCTCATTCGATGGGAACCTTTCAACGCACGAAGATGAGATGAAGATCGCCGCCGAGGGATGCGGAGACGTCCATCCAGACCTCGACGAACGTGTTCATCTCCTCGGCCATCCGATTCCAAAGCGCTGCCGAATTGTGCACGAGCAGCGCGAGCGGCTGCTCCGTGTCGACGTCCTCGAGGCACTCGCTCACCGCGCCCCAGTTGTGGCCGAAGTAGTCGGGAAACTCGAGGACGCGCGCGAGCTCACGAAACAGGTCTTCCTGCGAGCGGATCGCCGCGCCGATCTCGACGACGCGCAGCGACGGATCGACGCGGATCGCCTCCGCATGCTCCTCATTCGCGAAGTGGACGAAAAGCGAGCCGAGCCTCATGTGGCGGGAATGATACTTCGGCGCAGCGCGGCAAGCGCGTCGCGCAGGACGTTCGCCAGCTCCGCATCGTGCGCGATTCCCTCGGCGTCGATGCCTTTGCGTCCATCGAGCGGAATCACCGGCGCGGCGACGATGCGCGTCGACATCGTGCGCAGCGTCTCGAGGAGTTGCGCGTGCGCGAACGTCGAGCGCGCGGACGCGTTGATGAGCGCGATCGGCTTGTCGATGATCACTGGACTGCTGACCAGCCAGTCGAGCGCGTTCTTGAGACTTCCCGGCACTCCGTGCGCGTACTCGGGACTGCAGATGAGCAGCGCGTCCGCGCGTGCGACGCGCTCCCGAAACTCCGCGACCTCGTGCGGCGCAACCGCGCCTTCGCCATCGAGATCGGGATTGAAGTGCGGCAGCGCGCCGAGTCCTTCGTAGAACTCGACATCATCTTCAGGCGCGAGCAGCGCCGCGGCGCGCAGCACCGTCATGTTCGACGACTGCGCGCGCAGACTTCCGGAGATCGCCAGCAACCTCACGCCACGCGCACCACGACGAACGTCACATCGTCGTTCGGCGGCGCATCGCCGTGCCACCGCCGCGCCTCTTCCGCGAGGCGCGCGATCACCGCCTCCGCATTCGGCGCGGTCGCCGCCGCGGCGAACGCGTCCATCGCGCCGGTGTAGCCGAGCTGGTGTCCGGAGTCGTTCATGAGCTCCGGGAAGCCATCGCTGAGGAACAGCACCGTGTCGCCGCTCGCGAGCTCGACATCCGCCTGCGCGTAGTCGGTGCCGAGCGTGCCGAGAGGAGTCGCGGACAACGCGAGCTCGTCGATCGTGTGCGTCGCCGCGCGATGCACGAGCGCGGGCGGCATGCCCGCGGATGCGACGGTGAGCCGGCGTCCCGCGAAGCGCGCGAGCGACAGCGCCATCGCCATGCGGCCGAGGTCCATACGCTTGATCTTCTCCGCGGCGCCGCCGAGAAACTCCGACGGCTCGTGCTGGCCGTCGTAGCCCGCGAACAGCGTCTTGATGACCGTCACCATCGTGCCGGCTTTCGCGCCGTGTCCCGTCGCATCGCCGATCGTCACCGACAGCACGTCGTCCGCGAGATGGAAGTCGTAGTAGTCGCCGCCGACCTCCGTCGCCGTCTGCGTGAACACCGCCACGCCGTACGACGGATGATGCGGCACTTCCTTCGGCAGCATCGAGAGTTGGAACCGCCGCGCCTCTTCGAGCTCGAACGACTTGCGGTCGTACTCGACGGCGAGCAATCGCTGCTGCAGTTCCTGCTCCTTGCGCGTGCGCTCCTGCTCCAGCAGTTTCTGCTGCTGCAGACTGAGATCCTCGGCCATTCGATTGAATGCGCGCGCGAGTTGTCCCAGCTCGTTGTCGCTCTTCACGGGCAGGCGCGTCATGAGATCGCCGTGCGCGATGCGATCCGCGCCGTCGGTGACGATCTTCACGTCGCGCGTGAGGTGATTCGAGAACGGCACGATGCCGATGAGCGCGAAGACGATGAGCCCGAGGCCGATGGCGAAGTTGCGCGCGGCGGTGCGGCGAAGATCGTCGAACGTCTCGCCCACCGGACGCGCGACGCCGATGCGCATGCCGCTCGGCGCGTCGACGGAGCTCGACACGATCCAACCCTCAATGCCGCGCAGCGACTTTCCGTTGCGCACGCGATCGAGCACGCCGAGCGATTCGAGTCGCGCGCGCTCTTCTTCGTTGCGCGTGTACAGCGTGCCTTCGCGATCGACGGCGAACGGGATCTCGCTGCGATCGTCGGCGGCGCCGCCGAGGACGCGGCGGATGACTTGTTCGGGACTGATGCGCGCGGTGAGCTGGCCGACGACTTCGCCTTCCTGCCGCACGGGCGCGCCGAAGTTGCGGCCGAGGATGAGCTGCGTCTTCTTCGCGGTGGCGGCGGACTTTGCGAGGTCTTTCTGCGTCGCCTCGCGCACGAGCGGCTTCGGCGTCTTCACCGGCGGCGCGGCCGGAACCTGCGCGACGGCGGGCGTCGTGGGCACGGAGGTCACGGCCGTCTCGCGTCGCGCGCGCGCCTTCGCATGTTCCTCGCGCACGCGTTCGAGCACTTTCTGGCGCTCCTGCAACGCGTGCTGCGCCTCGCGCATCTGCACTTCGAATTCTTCGCGATCCTCGCCGACGGCGCGCTTCAGCTCCTGCTGCGCGGCTTTCAGCTCTTCGCGAATGTCCTTGCGTTCCTCTTCGCTGAGGTTCTGATTGCCGAGCTCCGCGCCGAGTCGCGAGACTTCCGCGATCGCCTCCTTCTGCTCCTCGGACATGACGAAGCGCGGGAACTCCGGCATCGGCGGGATCTCGATGACGACGGGCTCCGCGGGCGGCGCAGGAGGCGCGGGCGTCGCCGCGGCCATCGCTTCCGCGGGCTCCGCGACTTCGGTGTCTTCATCCTGCGCGGGCTCGTCGTGACGCATCACGACCGCGGGCGGCGGCACGTTCGGCACGGGATGAAACTCGAGCGCGTCGACGAGTCCCGCCGCGTCGCCCATGACCGTCACGATGTTGCCGACGTCTTTCGACTGCGCGCCGCTCGGCAGCGGCAGCGCGGAGACGAACGTCAGTCGCTGGTCGAGCTCGGCGCGAATCGACGCGAGACGCTTGTCCATCTGACCCGTGAGCCGATCGGCCTCGCGGCGGTACGCGTGCTCGAGCGCGCGCCGCGACGAGTGATACGAGTACGTCACGATCGCCGCGAGCGGAAGCACCGCCAGAAGAAACGCGGCCAGGATCAGTTGATAGCGGATGCGCATGTGCGAGCCCGATGGTAAGACGAAAGAAACCCTGCAAAGTTTAGTTTTTGTCGTAGACTGAATTGCATATGAACACGGCGGCGTTTCGATTTTTTGGCTTTCCGCACCACATCGGAGGGGAGCCGCTCGCCGTGTAATTACGCAAAACACGACAACGCAGCAACAAGGCCCGCTCCCAAAAGGAGCGGGCCTTTTGCGTTTCAGGAGGATTCGATGAACGCAGGATTGAGAGTGGCGTATCAAGGCGAGCGCGGCGCCTTCAGCGAAAGCGCTGCCCGCCGGCTCCTCGGCACCGACATAGCGCCGGTGCCGTGCTCATCGTTCGAGTCGATGTTCGCATCGGTCGGACGCGGCGACGCGGACTGCTGCGTCGCGCCGATCGAGAACAGTCTCGCGGGCTCGATCCACCGCAACTACGACCTGCTGCTCGAGTCGTCGCTGACGATCGCCGGTGAGACGCATCTGCGCATCGTGCACAACCTGATCGCACCGCCGCACGTCGATCTCGATGCGGTGCGCCGCGTGTACTCGCATCCGGTGGCGCTCGCGCAATGCCATCAGTTCCTCAGCGCGAATCCGCAGATGGACGCGACGCCGGTGCAGGACACGGCGGGCTCGGTGCGCATGGTGATGGAGCGCTGCAACGACGACGAGGCGGGCATCGCGTCGGCGGAGGCGGCGGACATCTACGGCGCGCGCATCCTCGTGCGCGGCGTCGAGGATCACGCGCAGAACTACACGCGCTTCCTCCTCCTCGCCGCATCGGATCGCGCGCGCGACATCGAGCATCACGAGGAGCAGAAGCGGTGGAAGACGTCGCTCCTCTTCCGCGTGCCGAATCAGCCCGGCGCGTTGTTCCGCGCCCTCGGCGCGTTCGCGATTCTCGAGATCGATCTGACGAAGATCGAGTCGCGTCCGGTCGAAGGTCGGCCGTGGGAGTACGCGTTCTACGTCGATCTCGCGGGACGCGCGGACGATTCTACGATCGCCCGCGCCCTCGAGAACCTCGGACACATGGCCGAGATGCTGCGCATCCTCGGCACGTATCCGTCGCGTTGGTGAAGCATCGTCACTGCACGCGGTCGCGAAGATCCTGCACGTGCACTCGCTTCACGGCGACGTTCGTGAGCGACGAGTCCGTGTAGCCGCCGGTCGTGAGACCGAGGGTCGATCGCGCGAGGTCGAGCTGCGTGCGCAGCTCCGTCCAATGCACGGCTTTGATCGTCGTGCCCGCGACGGCGGAGTCCGTGTACGTGCCGCTGCCGACTCCCGCGAGCGCGCGCACGGCGTCGACCGCGGTGCGGAGCTCCGCGAGATGATCCGCCTTCGCGAACATGCCCGTGGTCAGCGGCACATCGGTGAACGTCACGACCGTCGCGAGATCGGGCGTGCTGTCCGCCGACTCGCCGGAGAGATTCACCGCGCGCACGCGATAGAGATACGCGTTCGGCGAGCTCACGGTCATGTCCGAGTACGAGTTCGTCGCGGACGTGTCGATCTGCACATAGCCGCCGCCCGCGGACTTGCGATCGATCTCGTACGACGTCGCGCCGCTGACCGCGCTCCACGTGAGGTCGACGCGTCCCGTCGTGATCATCGTGGCGACGAGTCCGGACGGCGTCAACGGCACATCGGTGTAGATGTAGCCGCCCACGGTCGTGCGCGTGCCGCCCGCGGTGCGCACGACGACGTTCACGCTCGCCGCGGCATGCGCGGGCGTCGTGACGCTGATCGACGTCGGCGTGTTGCCGGTGATCGTGCCTTCGCTGCCGCCGAATGTCACCGACGCCGCGCCGCTGAGCCGCGTGCCGGTGATCGTCACGTTCGTGCCGCCCGCGGTCGGTCCGTTGTTCGGCGAGATGTTGCTCACGGTCGCGCACGTGCTGCGATTGAGCACCATCTCGACGGTCTGGCCGAGAACGACGGCGGCGTCGAGGCGGCCGTCGGAGTCGAAGTCGCCGGCCGCGAGTCCGCTCGCGGTGTAACCCCAGCCGAAGCCCATCCAGAAGTCGAACGTCGCATCGCCTTTGCCGGGCAGCAGGACGAAATTGAGATACGGAGTCCCGCCGGCGTCCATGGAGACGCCGAGATCGATCTTGCCGTCGCCGTCGAAGTCGCCGGTGACGAGTGCAGTCGGTCCGTAGCCCGCGTCGTAGTTCACCGCGGCGGCGAACGTGCCGCTGCCGTTGTTCTTCAGAATCGAGACGTTGTCGCTGTTGTAGTTCGCGATCGCGAGGTCCTTGTCGTTGTCGCCGTCAAAGTCGGCGATGGCGAGCTCGCGCGGACTCGAGCCCGCGGCGTAATTCACCGGACTCGCGAACGTGCCGTCGGCGTTGCCCATGAAGACCGCGACCTGATCGCCGACCGCGATGACGTCGTTCTTCGTGTCGCCATTCACGTCGGCGACCGCGATCGCCACGGGATAGACGCTCGTCGTGATGTTGACCGCGGGATCGAACGTGCCGTCGCCGTTGCCGCTGAAGAAGGAGAACGTGTTCGCGAACTGATTCGCGACGACGAGGTCGAGGTTGGAGTCGCCGTCGATGTAGCCCATCGCGACGTCGCGCACGCCGCTGCCCGCGGTGTAGCTGACCCCTGTCGCGAACGTTCCGTCGCCGACGCCCGCCGTGCCGTTGCCGAGGAAGACATAGACTTTGGTGCCGACCGCCTCGGCGACGTCGCTGATGCCGTCGTTGTTGAAGTCGCCGACGACGACCGCGTATCCGCCGACCGCGGACGGATAGAGCACCGCCGGCTGGAAGTTGCCGTTGCCATTGCCGAGCATGACCGCCATCCCGGCGGAGCTCGCGGTGGCGAGGTCGGTCTTGCCATCTTCGTTGAAGTCGCCGCTGGCCGCGGAGAACGGAAATTCGTTCGCGTAGTACTCGGACGCGAACGTGCCGAGGCCGGTGCCGAAGAGCATCGAGACTTCGCTGAACGAGCTGTTGGTGACGCCGATGTCCTTGATGCCGTCGCCGTTCAACTCGCCGATCGCGATTGCGGTCGGATCGTAGCCGGTGCCGTACGTCGCCGCGCCGGCGAATGTGCCGTTGCCGTTGCCGAGGAGCATGGAGACGCTGTCCGCGTCCTTGTTCGACGTCGCCAAATCGATCTTGCCGTCGCTGTTGACGTCGCCCGCTGCAATCCCCGAGGGATTCGCGCCCACGACGTAATTCACCGCCGCGTCAAAGCCGCCGTTCGCATTGCCGAGGAGCACCGCGACGTTGCTCGAGTTTTGTCCGGGCACGGCGGCGGCGATGTCGACGCGCGTGTCGGCGTTGAAGTCGCCCGTCGCGACGCCGGTCTGGCCGCC
Organism: Thermoanaerobaculia bacterium; assembly: GCA_035276365.1. Lineage (GTDB taxonomy): Bacteria > Acidobacteriota > Thermoanaerobaculia > Gp7-AA8 > Gp7-AA8 > QHVT01. The sequence goes on along the minus strand of DATELS010000244.1, from coordinate 3,773 downwards.
GCCGACGGTGATGTTGTCCGCCGCGCCGAACGTGCCGCTGCCGCCGTTCTTGAGCACCGAGACCTGCGTCGATCCGAGGTTGCCGGCGACGAGGTCGATGTCGGCGTCGTTGTCGAAGTTTCCGGTCGCGAGCGCGGTCGGATTCGTGAGCACGGAATACGGCACCGGCGAACCGAACGTGCCGGTGCCGCTGTTGACGAGGATCGACACTTTGTTCGTCGTGTAGTTCGCGACGGCGAGGTCGACCTTCGTGTCGCCGGTAAAGTCGGCGGCGACGATCGCGTACGGCGAGTCGGTCGTGTACGGAACGCCGGTCGAGTATCCGCCGAAGCCGTTGCTCATCAGGACGACGACGGTGTTGCCGGTGCCCGTCGCAACGGCGAGGTCGAGCGAGTTGTCGTTGTTCAGATACGCGGCGACGATCCCGCGCGGCGCGCCGCCGACGGCGTAGTCGACTTTGTCCGCGAACAGTCCGAGGTTGATGAGGACCGAGACGGTGCCGAAGTCTTTGTTGGCGACGGCGACGTCGGAGCGGCTGTCATTGTTGAGGTCCGCGATGACGATCGCGTCGGGGCCGAAGCTCGTCTCATAGCGCGCGGGCGCGAGGAAATCAGGACAGATGGCCATCGCGCTCTGCGCGACGAGCAGGCACACAAGGGTGGCAAGGAACGAACGCATGCGGTCTCCGGGGCGACTTTTTGTTTGGATTGGAATCCTGCGAGCCGGAGAGTACATCGGCGAGCGCGGGACGGGCAAGGTTTTGCCTACACGCCGAGAATCTTCATCAATGCCGCGGTCGTGACGAGTCCCGTCGCGCGACGAGGACGATGTCGCGCTGGCTGCGCTCGCGCTCCATTTCCAAGTTCCGCTGTGCGGCCGGCCGTTCACGAATGTATGTGTTCTCACCGTAGACATCGATAGGAAGAAGCGTCAGCGCGTCGTGAAGTAATTCTTCGGAGAGCGAATAACGCGCGGCAAACTCGGGAACGTACTCTCGCACTTCGGCGATGTTGTGCTCGGTCGTCATGACGACGAGCTCTGTGCTTGCAAAAACGCGCTTCGCTGCCCTTCCGGCGATGGCCGACAGCAAGACGTTACTGTCGGCGCCGACGCTTCTTATGCTCACTGAACTCGCGCTCGATTTGCTCGTCCGACACTTTGCCGTCGAGTTGCTTTGCGATCTCGCCGGCCAGTGCGAGATAAAGCTTCCGTCGCAATTCGAGTGGGAGAATCTTGGGATTCCCGAGCGGATACACGACCGCGGCGGGGCGCCCATGCTTCGTGACGAGAACGGACTCCTCGCCCGCGATCAGGTCAGCGATGTTGCTGCGAAACTCGCGAATGGTTGCTCGTTTCATGCGTGCGGCCATGTTCGCACAACAAGGGCACACGTGTGTACACAATTCCTGGGAACGCGAGCGCCTGCGCGCCGAACGAAACCACGGAGCGACCGCACGTGCAGCCAGCCTAGGGCCAGCGACGCAGCCGGCCGTGCCGGCTAGAGTTCCACTTGCGCGCCCAGCTCGATCACCTGGTTCGGCGGGAGGTTGAAGAACACCGACGCGCTCGACGAGTTGCGCATCATCCATGCGAAGAGATGCTCGCGCCAGATCGCCATGCCGGGCTGGCGGGTCGGGATCAGCGTCTCGCGGCCGAGGAAGTAGCTCGTGATCATCGGATTGAAGGGCACGGGATCCGATCCGATGCTCTCGAGGATCGCGGGGATGTTCGGATCCTCCATGAAGCCGAAGTGGATGCTCAGGCGATACACGCCCCAGCCTAGGCTCGTCCACTCGTAGCGCTCCTCTTCGGAGAGATGCGAGCGGTCCTCCGTCTCCACCGTCATCAGCACCACGTGCTCGTGCACGATCTTGTTGTGCTTGATGTTGTGCAGCAGCGTCGTCGGGATGCCTTCCGCGCTGCGCGACATGAAGATCGCGATGCCTGGCACGCGCGGGATCTTCTTCGCCGCGAGCTGCTGCAGGAACGCGTCCGTCGACAGCGCCTGCGCCTTCAGACGATCGCTGAGAATCTTGCGGCCGAGGCGCCAGGTCGACATCAAGAGGAAGATGAAGAGGCCGACCGCGAGCGGCACCCAGCCGCCGTCCCACACCTTCACCACATTCGCGCCGAAGAACGCGAAGTCGATGATGAGCAGCGGCGTCGCGAACAGCGCCACGCGGCCGTAGCTCCAGCCGCGACGCTCGCGCGCGAACGACGCGAAGAGCATCGTCGTCACCGCCATCGTCGCCGTCACCGCCACGCCGTATGCGGCCGCGAGATTCGACGACTTTTGAAACGCCAGCACGAGCGCGATCGCCGCGACCATCAGTCCCCAATTGATCGAGCTGATGTAGATCTGTCCGATCTCGCGCGCCGACGTGTGCACGATGCGAATGCGCGGCAGATAGCCGAGCTGCACCGCCTGCCGCGTCAGTGAGTACGCGCCGGAGATCACCGCCTGCGAGGCGATCACCGTCGCGACGGTCGCCAATCCGACGAGCGGATACAGCATCCACTGCGGCGCCATCTTGAAGAACGGCTGATCGACGCCGTGCGGCGTGTGCAGGAGGAACGCGCCTTGTCCGAAGTAGTTCAGGAGCAGCGCGGGGAACACGTACGTGAACCACGCCAGGCGGATCGGACGCACGCCGAAGTGGCCCATGTCCGCGTACAGCGCCTCGCCTCCCGTCACGACGAGGAAGACGGAGCCGAGGACGAGGAAGCCGGTGAGATGGTTGTCGGCGAAGAACCGGTACGCGTATGACGGCAGCACCGCTTTCAGCACGTGCGGCTCGTGCACGATCTGCATGACGCCGAGGACGGCGAGGACGGCGAACCAGACGAGCATCACCGGTCCGAAGAACGCGCCCACTTTCGCCGTCCCGTACTTTTGCACCATGAACAGGATGATGAGCACGACGATCGTCAGCGGGACGATGTAGGCGTTGAAGACCGGCGTCGCGACGGAGAGACCTTCGATCGCGGACAGCACCGAGATCGCCGGCGTGATCATGCCGTCGCCGTAGAGCAGCGCGGAGCCGAAGAGTCCGAGGGCGAGGAGGGCGCCGCGGCGCATGGAGCGGCGCGGGCGAACCAGCGACATCAGCGCGAGGATCCCGCCTTCGCCGCGGTTGTCCGCGCGCATCACGAACACGAGGTACTTCACCGAGATGACGATGACCAGCGACCAGAACACGAGCGAGAGGATGCCCATGATGTTCTCGGGCGTCGGATGCAGTCCGTGCTCTTTCGAGAAGCACTCACGGAACGCGTAGAGGGGGCTGGTGCCGATGTCGCCGTACACCACGCCCAGCGCGCTCAGCGAGAGTGTCAGTAGGTAGCGCCTGCTGTGCTGCTGCTCGGGTGACGACTCCATCCGCGGCCGGCAATCCTACACCACCACCCCGGACGAGCGGGCCACCCACTGCTCGGGCTGAAACTCCGGAATCGGGAGCGGAGTGAGCGGCGACATGCCGTCGCGCCAGAACGTGCGGAAGGGACGCTTCTCGCCGGTGCGATAGAAGTGCATGAGGTAACTCGAGTCGCACGACGCGAAGTCGGCGAGCCACTGATCGAGATCGAAGATGCCGGCGTCGTGCAGGAGCTGGAGGCTGTAGCGGCACGCGGTGGTCTCGTAGTCGCGCAGCTCGGCGAGGAACTCCTCGGTCGGCTCGACGACTTTGGCCATGCCGATCGTCCGCGCGCGCGGGTCCGTGTTCCACTGCACGGTGTGGCCGAAGAGATGGGCGATGATGAAGAGCGCGTCCTCG
>DATELS010000243.1:0-11166 GCA_035276365.1 Thermoanaerobaculia bacterium | reverse complement strand
CGCGCTCCGCGACGTCCCACAGAAGCAACGCACCGTCCGCGTGGGTGCTCAGCAACCAGCGGCCATCGGGAGAAAACGCGACGCTCCAGACGATCGCCGGCGACTCGAAACGCGCCAGCTTCGCGTGCGTCGTCGCGTCCCACAGGATGATGTCTTCCGCGGCCGACGCGATGAGCGTGCCGTCCGGCGAGTACGCGATCGAGCGTCCGTGATCCTGATGCGCGGCGCGGCGCTCGAGAAGACGCGGCGCGCGCACGTCGCCGCGCGATGCGAGTCGATAGAACGAGACCTCGCCCGCGGCGTCGACGCTGGCCATCCCCGTTCCATCGGGAGACACCGCGATCCAGTTCTGCGAGTGCCGCGGATCGGACGACACCGCGCCGCTGCGCGCGTCGAACATCGCCAGTCCGAACGAGAAGAGGATGCGCTGCGTGTCGCCGGAGAAGACGAGGTTGCCGTAGGACGCGCGGTACGGCCAGTCGCGCGCGCGCGTCCAGCGCCGCGCGTCCCACAGCACGGTGTTCCGCGACGACGATGACGCGAGCCACGCGCCGTCGCCGGAGATGCCGAGGGCGTCGATGGTCGCGTGATGTCCGCGGAGGACGCGCAGCTTCGCGCCGCGCATCGCGTCCCAGATCGTGACCGTGCCGTCGACGCCGCCCGTCGCGAACCATTTGCCATCCGGCGAGAACGCGACGTTGCGCGCGGGCGCGCCGGTGATCGTGCGCACGCGCTCGTGCCGCGCGACGTCCCACACGAGGATCGCGCCGTCTTCGCCGCACGAGACGAGCGTGCGCCCGTCCGGCGAGAACACGGCCTGTCGCGCGGCGGCGGTGTGGCCGTCGCGCAGCGTGCGCTCTTCCCAGGTTTCGCTGCGCGACAAGAGGGCGGCGATGGTTGCGATCGCGAGTGCCGCGGCGAGCGCGGCGGCGACGACGAGTCGTGCAGTGCGGCCGTCCATACGGCGTTCGAGCGCGAGGAGATCGTCGAGCAGCTCCGCGGCGGAGGCGTAGCGGTGCTCGCGATCGTCGTGGAGCATTCTGCGAAGAATCGGGCGGAACTCGCGCGGCACACGATCGAGTGAATCGTGCGCGCGTGGACGCTCGCCGGTCAGCATCTCGTGCAGGACGAGGCCGAGGGAGTAGAGGTCGGTGCGGCCGTCGAGGGGCTCGCCGCGCGTCTGCTCCGGCGACATGTAGCGCGCCGTGCCGACCACCGCGCCGGCGTCATCCTCTTCCATCAGCTTGGCGATGCCGAAGTCCAGCACCTTCACCACGCCGTCGCCGCGCACCATGATGTTCTCCGGCTTGATGTCGCGGTGGATGATCCACGACGTGTGCGCGGCCTTGAGCGCCATCGCGATCTGCATCGTCAGGTCGAGCGCGCGGCGCGGCTCCAGTTTCGATATGAGCAGCTCGCGCAACGTCTGTCCTTCGATCAGCTCCGTGACGATGAAGTGCGCGCCGTCGCGCGCGATCACGTCGAAGATCGTGATGATGTTCGGATGGTTGAGGCGCGATGCGGACACGGCCTCCTGCTCGAAGCGGCGCACGCGATCGGCGTCGCCGGTGAGCTCCGGTGCGAGCGCCTTGACCGCCACTACGCGCTGCAGCAGCTCATCGCGCGCGGCGTACACCTCCCCCATCCCGCCCGCGCCGATGCGCCGCTCGATGCGATAGTGACCGACGGTCATTCCGGTGAGCGTGAGCGTCGCCGCGGCAGGAACGTCGAGCCGGTCGGCGCGGCTCTCGCGTTGCAGCAGCTCTTCGACGCGGCGGCGCAGGTCGTCGTCGTGCGCGCACGACGCGTCGAGAAACGCGGGACGCTCGCGCGGCTCGCGGTCGAGCGCCTCCTGCAGCACGGACTCAATCTGATTCCAGCGCGCGCGATCCATCGCGTCTCTCTTCCAGGTCCTGCAGGAGCCAGAGCTTCGCCGTGCGCCACTCGCGCTTCACGATGTCGACGGAGATGCCGAGAGCCTCGGCGGTTTCGTCGATGGTGAGGCCGCCGAAGAAACGCATCTCCACGACCTGTCCCTTGCGCGGCGAAAAATGCGCGAGGCGCTGCAGCGCGTCGTCGAGCGCGAGCAGATTGACTTCCGGCGCCTTCGCCTCCGCCTCTGCTTCCGCGAATGACACACGCGTGAACGCGCCGCCACGCTTTTGATTGCAGCGCCGGCGCGCCTCGTCGACGAGCACGCGGCGCATGAGCCGCGCGATGACGGCGAAGAAATGCACGCGGTCGCGCCAGTCGATGCGCTCGACGCCGCGCAGGCGCAGATACGCCTCGTGCACGAGCGCGGTGGTGTCGAGCGTGTTCGCGGCGCGCTCGCCGCGCAGGCAGCGTCGCGCGACGCGGCGCAGCTCGGGATAGACGAGCGGGATGAGTCGCTCGAGCGCGGACTCGTCGCCGCTCCGCCACGCGAGAAGCAGCCCGGTCACGCCTTCCGGAGATTTTTCTGCGACGCCACCCACCAAAACGACCTCGTTTTGCGCCTATCCAGTGAGACCGAATGTAAGCCCGCGAAAACGCGGCGGCAACGCGAAGGAGAGAAGTCATGGTTCGTGCGCGGACGTTGTGGCTCGTGTGTCTGTTCGTCGTTGCCGCGAGCGTGCATGCGCAGTCGCCGTGCACCGAACGCGAGCCGAATGAGTCGGCGGCCGCGGCGTCGGCGATCTCGATTCCATCCGACTGCACGGGCTTCGCGGCGGCGAGCGACGCGAGCTCGATCCGCATCGACTACGGCGCGGACGGCAGCGACGGCATCGAAGACGTGTTCGTGCTCACGCTCACCGTGCCCGCGAAGCTGACGGTGGAGCTGAAGCCGAACGCGCCGGGCGCGGACCTCGATCTCTTTCTCTTCACGTTCAGCGATCGCGCACGCTACCTCGTCGTCGAGAACCACGACTCGGCCGGAACATCAGAGAAGTTCACGCTCGTGAACCCGCTGTCGCCCGGCACGTACTACATCGGTGTGTCCGCGTACTCCGGGTCGACGGGCTACACGCTCTCGCTCTCCGCGCCGGGCTATTCGACGACGTGCGCGCCGGACGCGAATTCGCTCTGCCTCAACAACGGACGCTTTCGCGTGACGACGGACTGGGCGACGGGCGAGGCGTCGGGCAAGGGACGCGGCGTGCTGCTGACGCACGAGACGGGCTACTTCTGGTTCTTCGCGGAGTCGAACGTGGAGATGGTCGTGAAGATGATCGACGCGTGTGCGCTGAACAGCCGCTTCTGGACGTTCTCGGGCGGCCTCACGGACGTGCAGGTGACGATGCGCATCACGGACACGGTGACCGGCCAGTCGAAGACGTACACGAATCCGCTGGGCACGGTGTATCAGACGATCACCGACACGTCGGCATTCGCGACGTGCTCCGGCGCGTCGTGCACGTACGCGGTGTCGCCGCAGTCGCAGAGCTTCGGCGCGAGCGGCGGCTCGGCCTCGGTGGCGGTGAGCACGACGGCGAGCTGCGCATGGAGCGCGACGAGCGATGCGTCGTGGCTGACGATCACGTCGGGCGCGTCGGGGACGGGGAACGGGAATGTGTCGTACGCGGTGGCGGCGAATGCGTCGACGTCGTCGCGCACGGGCACGATGACGATCGCCGGACGCACGGTGACGATCACGCAAGGCGCTACGACGCCTTCCTGTTCGTACACGGTGACGCCGCTGTCGCGCGACTTCGGCGCGGGCGGCGGCTCGGGGAGCATCGATGTGTCGACGCAGTCGGGCTGCGCGTGGACGGCGGTGTCGAACTCGCCCTTCCTCTCGATCACATCCGGAGCCTCCGGCACGGGCAACGGGAGCGTGTCGTATTCGGTCTCGGCGAATGCATCGGTTTCCTCGCGCACCGGAACGATGACGATCGCCGGACGCACGGTGACGATCAGCCAGGCCGGCAACGCATCGTCGAGCGATCACGACGGGACGTGGAACGGCCAGACGAACGAGGCGGAGGTGGTGGGCTTCACGATCGCGAACGGGAAGATCACGTCGTTCAAGATGTCGTTCACGTTCAGCGCGCCCGGCGGCACGTGCCACACGACGGTGACGCTGAATTACGGCGCGTCCGCGCAACCGACGGTGACGAGCACGGGCTTCAACTTCACGTTCAACCCGACCGGCCTCTCCACCGCCATCAACGCCACATTCAACGGCGCAAACAGCGTGAGCGGCACGTACGGCCAGGTGAACCTGAACAACTACCAATGCGGCACGGCCACGGTGAACGGGTTCAAGTCAGGAGGGACGTTCACGGCGGGGAAGTGAGGGGCGGTTGACTGGCCTCGCGGGCCGCGTTACGTTCAGTATGTGAAAACGCTCGAGCTGCAAGTGCCGGATGATGTCGCGCGGAAGGTGGAAGCCGTTGCGAGCAAGCACGGCGTCACCGTCGAGCAGCTTCTTCGCCTGAGTGTGGATGAGAAGCTCGCGCGAGACGCAGAGCTCGAGGAAACGGTTCGCGACGTTCTCGCGGAGAACGCGGAGCTGTACAGGCGGTTGGCGTAATTGCGCGCGCTGTCGGCCGCGGACATCCTCTACATCCACGCGCGCGTCATCGAACAGTCCGGCGGCTCCATGGGCCTTCGCGATGCTGGAGCGCTCGAGTCCTCCGTCGCGCAGCCGATGCAATCATTCGACGGCGTCGAGTTGTACGGAGATGTCCCGAGCAAAGCCGCCGCGCTGGCGTTTTTTCTCGCTTCGAATCATCCGTTCGTCGACGGCAACAAACGCGTCGCCCACGCTGCGATGGTGGTCACACTGCGCTTGAACGGCTACAGCCTCGCCGCTTCTATCGACGATCAGGAAACCATCATGCTGCAACTCGCGTCCGGAGCTCTCGATCGCGAGTCCTTTCACGAATGGGTGCGCACCCACACCCTCGGCCCACCCGGATGAACGCGCAAGACCGCGACGCGACACGGAGCCGCGGAGCGCATCACGATTGTTCGGCGCACTGCGGGCGCGCTGAGCCACAAGCAACCAGTCACCAGCCACCAGCCACGGTCATTCCGGCAACTTCTCCAAATCTCCCGCCACGATGAGGTGCAGTTTGTCGGGGAAGAAGTGTTTGTGCATCGCGGCGTTCACTTGCTCCTTTATCACCGCCTTGATGCGCGAGGGGAACTCGTCGAGGTACTTCGGGCCGAAGCCGAATTTCTCGGCGGTCACGAGGGCGGTGGCGATGCCGGCGTTCGAGCCGAGGCCGACTTGGTAGTTGCCGGCGAAGAAGCTCTTCTGCGCGGCGACTTCGTCATCCGTCACACCCTCGCGGCCGAACTTCTCGATCTCCTCCGTCGTCGAGTGCAGCGCCTTCGCGAGATTCTGCGGCGCGACGTTCACGTTCACGTACCACAGCCCGTCCACTTCATCCGTGTTGCCGAAGCGCGAGAACAGGTTGTACGACAAGCCTTCCGTGTCGCGCACGCGCTTGCCGATGCGTGACGACAGCGAGTTCTGGCCGAGGGCGGCGTTGGCGATGAGGGCGGCCTCGTAGTCGGGATCGCCGCGACGCAAGCCGCTCGCCGTGCCCAGCACGATGTTCATGTTCGCCTTGCCCGGCATGCGCACGATCTCGCGCTTGCCCGCGTCGGACGGCGAGGTGCGCGCGAGCGATGCGAGCGAGAGCCGCTCGCCCTTCGGCAGATCGCCGAGCTGCTTCTCGACGAGTGCGATCGTCTTCGCCGTGTCGACGTCGCCGACGATCGCGAGAATCACTCCCGCGCCGCTGTAGCGCGACTTGTGAAACGCGCGGAGATCGTCCGCCGTCGCGGCGTTCACGCTCGCGAGCAGCGCCTCGCGGCCGGCGGCGTAGTACGGGTGACCTTCGCGATAAACGAGCTGCGCGAGACGCTGCATCGCGCGCGCGGACGTGTTGTCGTCGGCGCGCAGGTAATCCGTCTCCAGCTCCTTCTTCGCCTTCGCCAGCTCGTCCGCGGCGAACGCGGGATTCTTCAATTCATCCGACAGCACGTCGAGGAGCAGCGGAAGATCGCGCGCCATGCCGTTCGCGTTGATCCACGACTCGGTGAGCGTCGTGTTATACGAGCGCGTCGCGCCGGCGTTGTCGAGTAGCGCGCCGATCTGCTCCTTCGTGCGCGACTTCGTGCCGCGCTGCAGCATGCGCGCGGTGAGCGCCGGCAGCGCGGGCTTGCCGGCGGGCGCGGTCGTGTCGCCGGCGATGGCGATGCCGCGGATCGCGACCGTGGGCACGGAGTGGTTCTCGACGACGTCGAGGATGATGCCGTTCTTCAGGACTTTGCGCGTGGTGCGTTTGGCGAAGGTGCCGGTGGCGCGGACCGCGGGCTTCTGTGTAGCGACGGCCGCCTCGGCCGTCGGCGGGCGAGCCGTAGTTGCAGCGGGAGCGACGGCCGAGGCGGCCGTCGCCACACCAGGGACGAACCATCCCACCGTTGCGTGTTCGGGCACGAGGTACTTTGCGGCCACGCGCTTCACATCGTCCGCGGTCACGGCCTTCACGTTCTCGACGTACGTCAGGAACCACTTCCAGTTCGTCGACGCCACCGACTCGCCGAGGTTGGAGGCGAAGTTGTAGGTGCCATCGCGGCTGCGGATCACCGCCACCTCGATCTGCTGCTGCGCGCGTTTCACTTCCTCGTCCGTCACGCCGTCCTTCGCGACCTGCGCGACCGCGGCCTTCATCGCCTTCTCCACTTCCTCGTGCGTTTTGCCCGCGGCGAGCGTGGCGTCGACGAGCAGCGGATACGGATCGCGCAGCGTGAAGTTGTTCGCCTCGACGTTCGTCGCGATGCCCTGATCGACGAGCGAGCGATAAAGGCGCGAGTTCACGCCGTCCGCGAGGATCGACGTCAAGACGTCGAGCGGGATGTAGTCGGGATCGGTCGCGCCGGGACGCATCCAGCCGATCATCACCATCCCCACGGTACCGGGCCGCTGCACGATCGCGCGGCGCTCGCCTTCCTGCGGCGGCTCGCTCGTGATCACCTGCGGGATCGGCTTCGCGCTCTTCGGAAACGCGCCGAACTCGCGGTCGAACAGCGCCAGTGCCTTCTCCGCGTCGAAGTCGCCGACGAGGATCGCCTCGCTGTTGTTCGGGTGGAAAAAGTTCTTGTAGTGCTCGCGCAGCTTCTCCGTCGTCACGCCTTCGATGTCCGAGCGATAGCCGATCGTCGACCAGTGGTACGGGTGCGCCTGAATCGCCGCGGCGACCGTCGCCTTCCACAGCGCCTGCCACGGATTGTTCTCGCCGATCTCGTACTCGTTGCGCACGACCGACATCTCCGATTGCCGTTCTGAATCGAGAATGAGCGCGCGGCCGAGGCGGTCGGCTTCGATTTTCATCGCCAGCTCGAGCTTGTCGGCGGGCAGCGTCGAGTAGCCGTTCATGCGGTCGTACCACGTCGTCATATTCGTCGACCCGAAGTCGGCGCCGGCCTCGTACAGGATTTCCTGAAACGTCTTGTGTCCCCTCGCGCGGCCGAAGTTCTCCGTCGACTTGTTGAAGATCATGTGCTCGAGCAGGTGCGCGGAGCCTGTGTTGCCCGGCGCCTCGTTTCGCGAGCCGACGTGGTAGACGACCATGAACGTGAACACCGGACTCGTGGCGTCGGGGACGAGCAGGATCGTCATGTCGTTCGACTTCAGCTTGTACTGATCGATGCCGCGGAACGAGTCGATCTTCTCGACGTTGGGCGGGAGCGCGTGAACAGTGGCGGCGACGAAGAGAATCGCAAGCAGGCGGCGCATGCCGCGGAGTATACGAAGGTCAGCCGCGGCGGCGCATCGCGTACAGCGTGCGTTTGGTGCCCGGAACCTCGCGCCGCTGCGTAATGTCGAAAAACCGTGACAGCTCGGCCTCGAATGCGGCCGCGTGATAGTCGGGGAAGACGTCCTCGCGCGTCGCGAGCAGGCGGCGCACCTGCGAGTCCTCCTTCGGGACGAACTCGACGATCAGCGACTTCGCGATGCGCGCGAAGAGCGCGGCGAGATGCGCGAGGGGGACGTTGTTCGAGATCGCGAGGTGATGCACGAGCGCGAGCGCGAGCACGGTGCCGCCCGAAATGCGCTCGAGCGCGGACGTGCGCTCGTCGTTCGCCCAGCCGATTGCGGGCGATGGATTGGAGAGGTCGAGGACGAGCGGCAGCACGTGCTCGTGCGCGGCGCGATAGCTCTGCTCGATCGCCAGCTCGTCGATGTCGTGCGAGACGACGTAGCGTGTCGGTCCGGCGATGAGACGGCTGAAGCGGCCGGTATTGCCGCCGAGGTCGTGGATGATGTCCGAGGGGTGCGCGACATCGTCGACGAGGTGTTTCACCAGCGCTTCCTTCGCCGCCATCGCCTCGTCCGAGTAGTTCGTCGCGTCGTAGTAGTCGCTCCACTCCGTCTTCGCCTGCGGGAGCGCGCAGCCGCGGACGGCTGAGCGGAGGCTGTCGATGAGTGCGAGCAGTTGAAATTTGGGAAGCTTCGGAATGCGCGGACGCTCACCTTTGGCCGCGTCGTCACGATGGCGCTGCTGGCTGCGCGCGTGGAGATGGAGGTGCGCGAAGAGTCCGTACTTGGCGCGCGTGCGCAGCGGCAGAAGCTCGGTGGCGAGGTCGAGCGGCACGCCGTCGAGGAAGCGCTCGAGAAGCTGGCGCAGGTGCACGTCGCGATACGCCATCAGCGCGAGCGGCGCGAGGAAATGCTGGCAGAACTGGCGATACGCGACCCACGGCGCGCCTTCGACATAGGTTTCGAACGACAGCGTGTCGATGAAGACGGGACGCGAGCCGATGAACTGGATGTTGTACGCGGAGGCGTCCTTGAGGACCATGCCGCGTTCGAGACTCGCGGTCAGAATATCGAGCGTCAGCAGCGCCGCGTCTTGGAGCTGACTGAAGCACCACTCATACGGATACGACACATACGGCACGACGCGCGGCTGCAACGTGCGATAGCCGGGGCCGTCGACTTCCGCGTGCTCAATGAGCCAGCCCTTCGCGACGAGCTCCGCGTACAGGCCCGACTGCATGAGGAGGTCGTAATGCGCCTTGTACGACTCGTTGACCTGCCGCAGCAGCACGCCGTCTTTGACATAGACGAAACCGGACGGATCGCGAAAGGACGAGCCGAGGGGGACGATCATGGATTGAGCGTCGCCGCCGCGCAGCCGAAGCGCGGCATCGGCGCCTCCACCCTCTTCTCGTTCTCCGCGTTGCCCTTCACAATGACCGGCAACGGCGGTCCCGTGCGCGGAGGAGGCGGCGGCACCGCCACCGTTCGGCGGAAGATCTCGGGCAGCGACACGAACTCGCAGTCGACTCCCGCGGGCGCCGCGGGCGATTTCACGGCATAGAACGCGGCGTAATTATCAATGAAGTCGCGCGGCGTGTACTCCTCGAGCACATTGCCGCTGGAAATGCGCGACCCGTGATCGCCGTGGATGATGATCGTCGCGTCTTTGTAAGTCTCCAACCCTTCGATCGCGCTCAGGAAATCGTCCAATTTTCGCTCGACACAACGGAATTGCGCGAAATAGCCCTCGTAGTAATGCCGGCGCCTCGCCTCCCGCTCGGCCTTTGGATAATTCGCGAGATAGTAGCCGCCCTCGAATTGTCCGCTCACGACGCACCTCTCGGACAACAGATACGGCGAGTGCGGCGCCATGAAGTGCGCGAAGATGTGCGTCCCGCGCGGCACAGTCACGGCGAATCGTGTGAAGCGATCGAACCATGCCGGGAAGCGCTGCGCGTCGTAGCGATCGGCGGTGCCCATGACGCCGACCTGATCGGTGCGCAGTCCATACGCGCGATGCAACAACGCGCGGCCGAGCTGTGACATGAAGCTCGGCTCGTACGCGCGCACGAAGGTCTGCCACAAGGACGCGCGCTGGTTGCGCGCATCGAGTCCCGTGTCGCCCGCGCCCGGGTCGAACGAGTCGAGCGTCTGGCACATGTCGACGTTCTTGTTCGTGCAGAAATTCATGAGCGCGCTCTGGAACACGACGGTGCGATAGCCGCGCCGGGCCATGTCGTCGAAATACGCATTGGCCGTGTGCTCACCGCTCTGCACGAGCGTCATCTCGGCGAGCTTCGTATGCGCGGTGTACTCGGCATTCATCATGTTGGGAATCGAAATGCCGGAGAAAAAGAAGCGGCTGTAGACGGAATCATAAATGCGCAAGCCGTGCTTTTGTCCGAGCTCGAGCACGGACTGTCGCGTCGCAGCGCCGCCCGGCAGCTCGGGCGTCATCGCGCCCGGCGACATCATCTCGTCGAAGATGAGATGCACGACGATCGGCAATTTGTCATTGAACTTGCCGGACACCGCCCATTTCTTCGCCAGCGCATCTCCTTCATCCGCCGCGATGCGATCGGGACGCAGTTTTGGCGCGCGATGCGTGACGACGACGGACAGGAACAACACGCCGGCAAACACGAGCAGAATCGGCGCGAGGTTTTCGCGGATGAACCAGAAGATGCTCACCACCAGCAATCCGACTGCCGCCAGGCCCGCGACCGGCGGCAGCAGTCCGGAGAAGATGAGCAGAATGACGAGGAGGAGAATTCCGAAGACGGCGGCGAGGACGACGGCGGGACGCGGTGGGTTCGAAGTCATCGTTTAAAGGTGCCGCACACGACATAGTCGAAGGTGTGCTGGAAGAAGTTCGGCGAGTTCTTCCAGAGGCAGTCGCAGCCGGAGCCGGGGATGTTCTTCGGCGGACGGGTGTCCTCCGACTCGAGATCGGTGATCGCCAGCATGTAAACCCATCGCTTGTCGGACGTCGTGCACGTGCCGCCTTCGTACGGCTCCTCTGATGGGACGACGAAGTAGACGTATTGTTTACCTCCGGTGGGCGTGCCGTCCGGCGAAGGCTGATTGTCGGGGTCGACGGGCACGGAGATGAGGAGGTGGTTGTCGACGAGGAAGTCCAGGAATGGCTTCCCATCCTTGTCCCCATCCTCGGTCGACACATCCCAGTAATGCGACCAGAAGCCGGGATTCGACGACTCGGCCTCGCCATAGTCGCGCGGCGCGGGCAGCGGTCCGACTTTGTCGATGTAGCGCTCGAGCGCCTCGCGGATGTGCGTGATGTCGGCGACACGGCGCTGGTCTTTCGCGATCAACGGCGCGAGCGCGGCCTGCCGCTTCGCCGCGGCCGCCGCTGCCTCGCGCTCGCGCGCCTGCGCCTCTCGCTCTTG
>DATELS010000242.1:0-2519 GCA_035276365.1 Thermoanaerobaculia bacterium | reverse complement strand
CACTTACGCTTTGGTCGTGTCGTCCGACTTCGGAAGCGCGGCCTTGTCGTCCTTGCCCTTGAGGCCGTCGCGGAAATTCGAGATGCCCTCGCCCAGCCCGCGGCCGAGCTGCGGCAGCTTGCTGGCGCCGAAGATGATGACGACGATGAACAGAATGATGAGCAGTTCCGGCAAACCCAACGGACCCATGACATTGCCTCCAGGACGCGACGAGCGAGTCTAACCCGAAACAGCGCGCGGGGCGAATGCGTTCCCGGACCCGCGCGTTAAGATGCGCGCGCCACATGATCGAACTCTCCGGACTCAATCCCCAGCAGCGCGAAGCAGTGACCCACGGCAACGGCCCTCTCCTCGTCCTCGCCGGCGCGGGCTCGGGAAAAACGCGCGTCATCACCTATCGCATCGCGTATCTCATGGGCGAGATGGGCGTGCGTCCGCCGAACATCCTCGCCGTCACGTTCACGAACAAGGCCGCGAACGAGATGCTCCATCGCGTCGATCAGCTCGTGCCGCCGACCGGCGGCGCGCGCCCGTGGATCGGCACGTTCCACTCGACCTCCCTCCGGATCCTTCGCCGCTACGCCGACCGCCTCGGATACACCAAATCGTTCGCGGTCTACGACACCTCCGATCAGATGACGCTCATCCGCCGCTGCATGCGCGAGCAGAACATCAACGACGAGGCGTTCCCGCCGCGCTCCGTGCTCTCGCGCATCTCCAGCGCGAAGAACGAGCTCGTCGATCCGGTCGAGTACGAGAAGACGAACCTCGACTTCTTCGGCTCGCGCGTCGCCGACATCTATCGCATGTACCAGAAGCGCCTGCGCGAGTTCGACGCGATGGACTTCGACGACTTGATCGGCAACTACGTGCAGCTCCTGGAGAAGCACGAAGACGTGCGCGACGAGCTGCACGACCGCTTCAAGCATCTCTTGATCGACGAGTACCAGGACACGAACCGCGCGCAGTACGTGCTCGTGAAACTGCTCGCGGGCAAGCACGGAAATCTCGTCGCGGTCGGCGACGAAGACCAGTCGATCTATCGATTCCGCGGCGCGGACATCAACAACATCCTCAACTTCGAGCGCGACTTTCCCGGCGCGAAGATCGTGAAGCTCGAGCAGAACTATCGCTCGACCGGCAACATCCTCGACGCCGCGACGGGCGTCGTCTCGAACAACATCGCCCGCAAAGGCAAGACCCTCTTCACCTCCGGCGGCAAGGGCGATCCGGTGCGCGTCGTCACGGCGGGCAACGAGCGCGAGGAAGCGCAGTTCGTGCTCGAGAAAATCTCCGCGCTGCGCTCGAAGTACAAGCTCACCGACTTCGCGGTACTGTTCCGCACGAACGCGCAGTCGCGGCCCTTTGAAGAAGAGCTGCTGCGCGCGAACCTGCCGTACTCCGTCGTCGGCGGCGTGAAGTTCTACGAGCGCGCGGAGATCAAGGACGTGCTTTCGTACGTGCGCCTCTCCATTCGCCCGCACGACACGCCGTCGATCGAGCGCGTGATCAACAGCCCGTCGCGCGGCATCGGCGACACGACCGTGTCGACATTGTCCGAGCAGGCCGCGGCGGCGAACGTTTCGCTATGGACGATCATCGAAGGCGACCTCTCGTTTCTTCCGACGCGCGCCGCGAAGGCGGTGCGCGAGTTTCGCGAGATCGTGCACGACCTCCAGCGCGCGGCCTCGAATCCGATTCCGGAGTTCGTCGACTACGTGCTGTTGCGCACCGGCTACCGCCGCATGCTGCAGGAGTCGCGCGATCTGCAGGACGAGTCGCGCCTCGAGAACCTCGAAGAGCTCATCAACTCCGCGCGTGAGTATTACGAGCAGAACCCGCAGGCGACGCTCGCCGACTATCTCGACTCGCTCACGCTGATGTCGGATCTCGATCGCTACGAGTCGCAGAAGGGCGTCACGCTGATGACGCTGCACGCGGCGAAGGGACTCGAGTTCAAGGTCGTGTTTCTCGCGGGGATGGAAGAGGGCGTGCTGCCGCACTCGCAGTCGCTCGAGCAGACGGACGATCTCGAGGAAGAGCGGCGGCTGTGCTACGTCGGCATGACGCGCGCGCGGGAGATGCTGTTCTGCCTGCACGCGATGGAGCGCCGGCTGCACGGCAAGTTCCGCGAGCAGAGCGCGTCGCCATTCCTCGACGAGATTCCGACGGAGGTCACGGAGGCGGTGCGCCTCGCGAGCTGGAGAGGGCGGCCGATGTCGTCATCGTCTTCTTCGCAGTCGTCGTGGAATCGTCCGCAACCGAGTCGTCCGATGAGCGCGCCGCGACCGATGAGCGCACCGCGTCCCGCCGCACCGGCGCCGCGTCCGAAGAACGACTCCGCGAACGGCGTGCTCTCGTTCTTTCAGAACGCGCCGGTGCAGTTCGATCCCACGGCGATCAAGGCCGTGAATCAGGCGAACGCGCCCGCGGCGGACCTGCGGCGCGGACAGCGCGTGCAGCACGAGCAGTTCGGCATCGGCACGATCCTGACGATGGAAGGCAGCGGTCCGGACGCG
>DATELS010000241.1:0-13434 GCA_035276365.1 Thermoanaerobaculia bacterium | reverse complement strand
TGCGCTCCGCGTCCTGAAGGACTTTTGACGCGCCTTCAAAGAACAGCTTCCACGCCTGCCGGATTCTCGACTCGTGCGCGTTCACGAACGCGTCACCGTTCGCGGCGAGAGCGAACCCATGCGCGTTCGCTTCGTCGACGGCGATCGGAGCCGCATTCACCTTCGCCGGCTCCTCGTCGCCCTTCGGCGGAGTGGACAGGAGAAAGAACGCGTCGAAGATGCGGCTCATGCGGCGCAACTCGACCTCGATCGCGCGCGTGTAGTCGTTGAGCTTCGCGTCGTCTTCGCCCGCGACTTTGCGAATGCGCATGCGCAGGAGCTCGAGATTGAGCACCGCGACATTCAGCGGCGTCTTCAGATCGTGCGCGGTATCCGCGCTCCGCCGAAAGTTCGCCCGCGCGAAGTTCTCCAGCCAGGGTTCCATGAGGACCAGCGGAGCTTATTGCAAACCTGAGGCCGTCAGCGCGTCTTAGTGCACGTGCAGATTGATCAGCGCGATCGACTCTTCCAGCCTCGCCTCGGCAAGCGCGAACTCGGGATCGTTCGACGACAGATCCGCGAGCTCGCGTTCCGCGGCCGCGCGATCCTGCTCGGCTTGCGCGCGGTCGATCTCCGTCGGCAGGAAGCCGCGCTCGGCGAGCACGATCACGCGATCGGGCAACACTTCCGCGAAGCCCCACGAGATCACGAGCCGCGTGACGTTGTTGCCCACGCGATAGCGGAGCTGGCCGATGCGCAGCGACGCGAGCAGTGGCGTGTGGCCGGGCAGGACGCCGATCTCGCCGTCGAGCGCGGGCAGGATCACTTCGTCGACCTCGAGGTCGACGATCTTCCGCTCGCGCGTCACGACCGTGAGACTGATCTTCGTCGGGAGATCGGCCATGTCCGTTACGCCGCCTCGCGCTTCATCTGCTCGGCGCGCTCGAGGACCTGCTCGATCGTGCCCTGCAGCAGGAACGCCTGCTCGGGGATGTCGTCGTGCTTGCCTTCGACGATCTCGCGGAAGCCGCGGATCGTGTCGGCGATCTTCACGTACTGGCCCTTGATGCCTGTGAACTGCTCGGCGACGTGGAACGGCTGCGAGAGGAAGCGCTGGATCTTGCGCGCGCGCGCGACGATGACCTTGTCTTCTTCCGACAGCTCGTCGATGCCGAGGATGGCGATGATGTCCTGGAGGTCCTTGTACTTCTGCAGCACCGCCTGCACGGCGCGCGCGGTGTTGTAGTGCTCGTCGCCGAGGATGCGCGGGTCGAGAATCTTCGAGGTCGACGCGAGCGGATCGACGGCGGGATAAATCCCGAGCTCCGCGATCTGGCGCGAGAGAACGGTCGTCGCGTCGAGGTGAGCGAATGCGGTCGCCGGCGCGGGATCGGTGAGATCGTCGGCGGGAACGTAGATCGCCTGCACCGACGTGATCGAGCCCTTCTTCGTCGACGTGATGCGCTCCTGCAGCTCGCCCATCTCCGTCGCGAGGTTCGGCTGATAGCCGACGGCGCTCGGCATGCGGCCGAGGAGTGCGGACACTTCCGATCCGGCCTGCGTGAAGCGGAAGATGTTGTCGATGAAGAGCAGCACGTCCTGCCCTTCCTGATCGCGGAAGTACTCCGCGACGGTGAGACCGGTGAGGCCGACGCGCAGACGCGCTCCCGGCGGCTCGGTCATCTGTCCATAAATCAATGCGGCCTTCGACTTCGACGGATCGCCGGGGGTAATGACGCCCGTCTCTTCGAACTCGAGATAGAGGTCGTTGCCTTCGCGCGTGCGCTCGCCGACGCCGGCGAACACGGAGAAGCCGCCGTGCTGCTTCGCGACGTTCGTGATCAGCTCGAGAATGAGAACGGTCTTGCCGACGCCGGCGCCGCCGAAGAGGCCCGTCTTGCCGCCCTTCGTGTACGGCTCGAGGAGGTCGATGACCTTGATGCCGGTCTCGAACATCTCGACGCTCGTCGACTGCTCGTCGAACGGCGGAGCCTCGCGATGGATCGACCAGCGCTTCTCGGACGTGACCGGACCGCGCTCGTCGACGGGCTCGCCGAGGACGTTCATGATGCGGCCGAGGGTGTTGCGGCCGACCGGAACGGAGATCGGAGCGCCGGTGTCGATCGCCTTCATGCCGCGGACCATGCCGTCCGTCGGCTTCATGGCGATGCAGCGGACCTGGTTCTCGCCGATGTGGTTCGCCACTTCCGCGACGACGTCGATCGGCACCTTTCCGAGGTCGCCGTTGTCGACGATCTGGATGGCGTTATAGATCGCCGGAAGATGTCCTTCCTCGAACTCGACGTCGACGGCGGGTCCGATGATCTGGACGACGCGGCCGATTTGCTGCTTGCTCGTTTCCGTTGCCATTCTGTTCTCCGAAAAATTTATCCGGCTGCCGCGGCGCCGGACACGATCTCGATGATCTCCTTCGTGATCGCGGCCTGGCGGATGCGGTTGTAGGTCAAGGTGAGGTGATCGATCAGCTCGCCGGCGTTCTTGGTCGCCGCCTCCATCGCCGTCATGCGCGCGCCCTGTTCCGACGCCGCCGACTCGAGCAGCACGCGATAGAGCTGAAACTCGATGTGCTTCGGCAACAAGTCGCTCAGGATCGCCTCGGCACTCGGCTCGTACAGATACTCGATCGCCGGCTCCGCCGTCTCGGTGAAGCTGCGGTCGAGCGGAAGCAAACGCTCCAGCGTGACGCGCTGCGCGATGATCGATCGAAACTCGTTGTACAGAACGTAGACCGCGTCGAACTCGCCACTGACGAAGTCCTCGGTCAACGTCGTCGCGATCTCGCGCGCGGTCTCCAGCGACAACGCCTGATACACCTGCGTGGCCTGGCGGCGGATCGGCTGCGGACGGCGCTTGAAGAAATCGAACGCCTTGCGGCCGATCGGCAGGAGATGCACTTCCTGCCAGCGCTTGTCGGCAATCGCGTTCTGCGCGGCGCGGAGCACGTTCGTGTTGAACGCGCCGCAAAGGCCGCGGTCCGCGGTGACGACGAGCAAGAGGACTTTGTTCTCCTGCTCGCGCTCCTGCAGCAGCGGATGCTTCGAGATGTCGACGCGCGACGAGAGCGACGAAAGCACTTTGCGGAGCGCCGCCGCGTACGGACGCGCGGACATCATGCGCTCCTGCGCGCGGCGCAGCTTCGCCGCGGCCACCATCTTCATGGCCTTGGTGAGCTGCTGCGTGCTCTTGACGCTGCGGATCCGGCGTCGGATGTCGATCGTGCTCGGCATGTCGTGGTCTTACGCCGCGAGGACGTTCGCGTTGTCCTTCACGTACTGGTCTTTGAACTCGCCGATCGCCGCGCGGAGCGCGCCTTCGAGCTCGGAGTCGAACTTCGTCGCGGTCTCGAGCTTGTCGACGAGCTGCGCGTGCTCGTCGCTGAGGTACTGATGCAGCGCGGCCTCGAACGGACGGACGGCTTCGACCGCGAGGTTGTCGAGGAAGCCCTTCGTGCCCGCGTACACGGACGCGGTCTGGAGACCGACGCGCAGCGGCGCGTACTGTCCCTGCTTCAGGATCTCGACGAGACGCTTGCCGCGGTTGAGCTGCGCCTGCGTCACTTTGTCGAGGTCGGAGCCGAACTGCGCGAACGCGGCGAGCTCGCGATACTGCGCGAGGTCGAGGCGCAGCGTGCCGGACACGGAGCGCATCGCGCGCACCTGCGCCGATCCGCCGACGCGCGAGACCGAGATACCGACGTTGATCGCGGGACGCACGCCGGAGTGAAAGAGGTCCGTCTCGAGGAAGATCTGGCCGTCGGTGATGGAGATGACGTTCGTCGGGATGTACGCCGAGACGTCACCGGCCTGCGTCTCGATGATCGGCAGCGCGGTGAGCGAGCCGCCGCCGCGTGCGTCGGAAAGCTTCGACGCGCGCTCCAGAAGACGCGAGTGGAGATAGAAGACGTCGCCCGGATACGCCTCGCGGCCGGGCGGGCGGCGGAGCAGCAGCGAGATCTCGCGATACGACGCCGCGTGCTTGGAGAGATCGTCGTAGATGACCAGCGCGTGCTGGCCGTTGTAGAGGAAGTACTCGCCCATCGCGCAACCGGCATACGGCGCGAGGTACTGCAGCGGCGCCGCTTCCGAGGCGGATGCGTTGACGACGATGGTGTAGTCCATCGCGCCGTACTGCTCGAGCGTCTTCACGACCTGCGCGACGGTCGACTTCTTCTGGCCGATCGCGACGTACACGCAGAAGACGTTCTTCCCCTTCTGATTGATGATCGTGTCGATCGCGACGGCGGTCTTGCCGGTCTGGCGGTCGCCGATGATCAGCTCGCGCTGGCCGCGGCCGATCGGAATCATGGCGTCGATGGCCTTGAGTCCCGTCTGCAGCGGCTCTTTCACGGGCTTGCGATCGATGACGCCCGGAGCGAGACGCTCGATCGGATAGAACTCGGTGCTGTTGATCGGACCCTTGCCGTCGACGGGCATGCCCAGGGCGTTGACGACGCGTCCGACGAGGGCGGGACCGACGGGCACGGACATGATGCGTCCGGTGCGCTTGCACTGGTCGCCTTCCTTGAGCTCGTAGTAGTCGCCGAGGAGCACGACGCCGACATTGTCCTCTTCGAGGTTGAGGGCGAGGCCGGAGACGTTGTGCGGGAACTGCACGAGCTCACCGGACATGACGCGCTCGAGGCCGTAGACGCGCGCGATGCCGTCGCCGATCGACGTGATCGTGCCGACCTCGGTGACGTCGACGCCGCGTCCAATGCCCGTCAATTGCTGACGAATAATCTCTGTGATTTCTTCTGCCTTCAAATCGACAGCCATAAGTTCTCCGAAATTGGCCTTATCAATCGTGCGCGTTTTCGTTGTCGAAACGGGTCACGACAATGATTCTCTGAATTTGTTGATCTTGCCGGCGACCGACGCGTCCCAGATCTCGCTGCCGATCTTGACGACGAATCCGCCGAGCAGCTTCGGGTCGGTGCGGATGTCGAGCTCCACGCTCTTGCCGACACGTTTCGACAGCGTGCTGGCCAGCTCCTGGATCTCGTCCGCGCTCAAGTTCTTCGCGCTGCGCACTTCCGCGACGGCGACGCCGAGGGCGGAGTTGACGTACGTCGCCAGCGCCTCGAGGATCGCGTCGATGTCGTTGATGCGGTGATTGCGCACCAGCACCTCGAGCACCTTCGTCGCGAGCTCGCCCGCCTTCATGCGTCGCGCGAGTTGATTCGTGATCTTGAGCTTCGACTCGAGGTCGACCGCGGGATTCGCGTACAGCTCCTGCAGCTCGCGCGAGTTGCGCAGCGCGGCCGCGAAGCGAACCAGCTCGCCGCGCAGCTCGTTCGCCTTCTGCGGCGAGCCCGCGGCATCCATGAACGCGCGAGCATACGGACGCGCAAAGCGGCGGATCATGAGCGCACCTCCGCAACCTCGCGCAGACTCTCCTGGAAGATCTTCTTCTGGTCCTGCTCGGTCATCTGATCGCGCAGGATCTGCTCGGCGCGCTGCGCCGCGAGCTCGCCCGCGTACTCGGTCAGCTCGGCCCGCGCGTGCTTGAGGCGGTTGTCGACTTCGTTGCGCGCCGCCTGCAGGATCTTCTGCGACTCGGCTTCCGCCGCGGCGACGAGCTCGCGCTTCTGGCGCTCGCCTTCCGCCTGCGCGCGCTCGTGAATCGCGCGCACTTCGTTCTCGATCGCCGCGAGGCGCGCCTGAATCTCGCTCGCCATCTGATCGGACTTCGCGCGGCGATCGCGCGCCTCATCGGCTGCGCGCTGAATCGCGCTGCCGCGATCGGCGAGCGCCTTCTTCACCGGACCGCCCACGAAGTACAGGAGGACGCCGAGGAAGAGAAACATGTTCGCCGTCTTCAGGATCCAGCCGGGGACGCCCCAGTACTTCTTCTCGGGACTATGTTCCTCGCTCGGATGCGCGACTTCGTGCGCCTCGGTCTCCGCACCATGCGCGGCGCTGCCGCCGGTGGAATCGGTCGGCGCGGCGGCGGTGTCGTGCTGCGCGAACACGACGATCGGCGCGAGGACGAGCAGCAGTGCGAACAACAGCCGGCGCATCACACCGCCCTCCCGAGAATGCGCTCCGCGGCGAGTCGCGCGAGCGAGTCGGAGTCGCGCACGATCTTCTCGCGCGCCGCGGCGACGTCCTGCGTCAGCTTCGCATCCGCGTCGCTCAGGATCGTCCGCGCCTCGGCATTCGTCTTCTCCACGACTTGCTGCCGATGCGCGCCCGCCTCGGAACGGAAGCGGTCGCGCACCTGCGCCGCCTCGCGCTTCGCGGCATGCAGTTGCGCCTCGGTCTGCGCCGTCGCCTCGTTGAACCGCGCCAGCGCCTCTTCGTACAACGTCTCCGCCGACTTGATCTCCGTCTCGCGCGCTTCCAGAACCTCGTTGATCGGCTTCAGGAAAAAGCGGCGCACGACCAGGTAATTCAGGATGAAGATCACCATGATCGCGAGCAGAGACAGATCGGGCGCTAGTTTGATTTGCATAGTTTTCAGGGAATTCAGTGCCGTGAGGACGCGTGGCGAGGAGGGCTCCAGGAGCGCACACGATCCCCAAAAGCCGCCGCTATATAGCACAAGGGAAAGAAGGTTGTCATCCGGTTCGTTGTGGTCGCGCGGTGGCGGACGAAAACTACAGAAACATCCTCGATCGCGCCGACGCGCATTTCGCGTCGGTTGCCGCGTCGCAACCGCAGAATCTGCAGTGCGGCGCGGGCTGCTCGCTCTGCTGCTACGGCCTGTTCGAGATCGGCTCCGGCGACGTTCCGATCATCGCGGAAGGGCTCGAGAAGATGCACGCATCGCGGCGGAAGAAAGTGATTCGCCGCGCGCTGGAGATCGTCGAATCGAGCAAGCATCCGAATCTGCGCGAATGCAGCGCGGAAGAGAAGGAAGCGTTCTTCGATCGCACGCAGTCGACGCCGTGTCCGAATCTCGACGAGCGCGGGCTCTGCATGATGTACGAGCACCGGCCGCTCGTCTGCCGCACGTTCGGCCTGCCGCTGCGCGAAGGCCGCAAGTACCTCGGCGACGTCTGCGAGTTGAACTTCACGAAGTCGACGCGCGACGAACGCATGCGCGCCGCGTGGGACCTGCGGTGGGAAGACATCCTCGGCGCCGAGGATGAGTTCACGATTCCTGAGGTGATTGTGATGGTCGCGCGGCTGCGCGGCTGGCTCTGACGCGCTACGCCTTCTGCGCGATGTTCGTGACGTTGCCGGCCTTGCGGTCGCGGTCGCCCATCACGCAGTTGCCCTGGAAAATCGCGCCTTCCTCGATGATCAGCGCCGGCGTGTCGACGTCGCTGTAGACCTTGCCGTTGCGATGAATCTCGACGCGCTGGTCGGCGATGATCTTGCCGACGACCGTGCCGCTGATGGCGATGCGACCGACGTGCACGTCGCCTTCGATGTGCGCGCTCTCGCCGACGATCAGCTCGTTCTTCGAGTGGATCTTTCCGTTGAACTTGCCGTCGATGCGCATCGTGTCTTCGAACTCGAGCTCGCCCTTGAACGAGGAGCCGCGGTCGAGGAAGCCGTTCAGTTCACCGCTTTTGCCTTTCATCGTCTATCTCCGTCTTCCCATGATCTCGTCCACGAGGCGGATCAGTTCATCCTCGCTCGTGAAGCGCACGTGAATCACGCCGCCGCGGCGCTTGCGATCGATTTCTACTTTGCTTCGCAGAGTTCTTGTCAGCTTTTCTTCCGCATCGCGCGTGAAGATGTCTTTCTCTTTTTCCGGAACCTCGGCCTTCGGCGAGCTCTCCGCGGCGAGCATCTCCGTCTGCCGCACGTTGAGGTTGCGCTTCACGACGCGTTCCGCGAGCTGCTCCTGCTTCTTCGCGGAGTCGACGGCGAGGATCGCGCGGGCGTGCCCCATCGAGAGCTGGCCGGAGGCGAGGAGCTTCTTCACGCCGTCGGGGAGGCGCACGAGGCGGAGGAAGTTCGCGACCGTCGAGCGCTCCTTCCCCACCCGCTTCGAGATCTCTTCCTGTGTGAGACCGAACTCCTCGTGGAGCTGGTGATACGCGTACGCTTCTTCGATCGGGTTCAGGTCTTCGCGCTGGATGTTCTCGATGAGCGCGACCTGGAGGACGTCGCTGTCCGCCATCGTCTCTTTGATGACGACGGGGACAGTGTCGAGACCGGCTTTCTGCGCGGCGCGGAAGCGGCGCTCGCCGGCGATGAGCCGATACTTATTGTCAGAAGTGCGGGTGACGACGAGCGGCTGAACGATGCCGTGTTCGCGGACGCTGCGCGCGAGCTCGTCGATCGAGCCTTCGTTGAAGGTCTTGCGCGGCTGGTACGGGTTCGGCGAGATCTGCGCGATGGGAACCATCGCCAGTCCGTCGCCGCGCGGCGCCGCGGGTGTGGGCTCCGCCGCCTTCGAGGGGATGAGGGCTCCGAGTCCTCTGCCGAGCGCTTTCTTCTGCGTGCTCATGTCAGGACGTTCTCCGCGCGCTGAATGAACTCCTTGGCGAGATTGACGTACGCCTCGCTGCCGCGCGAGCGAATGTCGTAGAGGATAATCGGTTTGCCGAACGACGGCGCCTCGCCGAGCCGCACGTTTCGCGGGATGACGGTGTTGTAGACCTTGTCGCCGAAGTGGCGGCGCACCTCTTCCGCGACCTGCTTGGCGAGGTTCATCCGCTCGTCGAACATGGTCAGCGCGATGCCTTCGATCTCCAGCGCGGGGTTGAGGAGGTCGCGCACCCGATCGATCGTGTTCACGAGCTGGGCGACGCCTTCGATCGCAAAGTACTCGCACTGCATCGGGACGAGCACCGCGTGGGCGGCGGTGAGTCCGTTGATGGTCAGGAGGCCGAGGGAGGGCGGGGAGTCGATGAGGACGTAGTCGTACTCTTTGGCGACTTCTTGGAGGGCGCGGCGGAGGTGGAACTCTCGGCCGATGGCGTCGGAAAGCTCGAGCTCCGCGGCGACGAGATCGACCGACGACGGCGCGATATGGAAGTTCGGGAGCTCCGTCGGGCGGATGACTTCGCGGATGTTCATCCCGTCGGTGAGGACGGGATACATCGACTTCTCTTCGTTCTTGCCCATGCCGACGCCGGAGGTGGCGTTCGCCTGCGGGTCGAGGTCGACGAGAAGGACGTTCCGCTCGCAGGCGGCCAGGGAGGCGCCGAGGTTGATGGCGGTGGTCGTCTTGCCGACACCGCCTTTCTGATTCGCGAGCGAAACGATCTTACTCATGGTTGAGAGAATGTTCCACGTGGAACGTCAACAGCGCGAGGTAGTTGGATTCGCCCCGCGGCAGCGGGATCGTCTCTTCACGATGGAATCCTGCGAGATCCGGCGCGTCGGGCGATCCCTGAAAGAGCGCGATCCGCGCGCCATCCTCCAAGTGTTCTTTCAGCGACGGCACCCACTCTTCGGGGTTCCCCACCGCGCGTGAAACGACGAGCGAGAAACGGAGATCGGCGGGAAGCCGCGGCAGAAGGCGCGACAATCTATCACCGTAAACCACCGAGTTCAATCCGCACTCCCGCACCACATGCTTCAGAAACGCCCACTTTTTCTGGTCCGCCTCGACGAGGTGAAAGCGCGCCCCCCATCGATTCATGTCCGAGACGATGGCCATCGGAATCGCAGGCAAACCGCCTCCCGAGCCGAAGTCGAGGACGTCTCCCCGCGGCTTCAGAATCTCCGCCGCCGCCAGCGCCTCCGCGATGTGCTCATCGAGATGCTCCCTCGCCTCGGGACCGATGAGGTTTACCTTCGCCGTCCACTTCAGAAGCTCGGCTTTGTACTTCTCGACGCTCATACCGCCGCACGCGTACCGCGCCGCAGATGCATGCGCACGATGGCCACGGCGGCGGGAGTGACTCCCGGAATCCGCGACGCCTGGCCGAGGGACACCGGCTGCACGCGCGTGAGCTTCTCGACCATCTCCCGCGACAATCCGGGCAACGCATAGGTCATGTCGCGCGGGATGCGCAGGTCTTCGTCCTCGCGCATCTTGGCCGCCTCGCGCTGCTGCCGCTCGATGTATCCGGAGTAGCGAAGCTGGCTGACGACGCCTTCCCTCTCCTCTTCCGTCAGCGCGCGGAACGCCGCGGCCAGCTCGGGATGCGCGGGTTCCGCCTCGTCAAGCACGCGATCGAGCTCCAGCGCCGGTCGCTCGAGCAGCTTCGCGAAGGTCGTCTGGTTCGTGAGCTCGACCCCCGCCTCGCGCAGCCACGCCGTCGTTTCCCGATCGGGACGCAGCTCGACGCTCGCCGCTTCCGTCGCCTTCTGCATCCGCGCGATCCGCGCGTCGATGCGGCGCCGGCGCTCGTCGTCGAGGATGCCCAGGCTTTCGGCGATCGGGGAAAGGCGCTCGTAGACGGAGTCGCAGCCGAGGAGCAGCCGATGCTCCGCCCGCGACGTGAACATCCGATACGGCTCCTCGGTCCCATGCGTGACGAGGTCGTCGATCATGACCGCGGCGTACGCGCGGTCGCGGCCGAGGATCACGGGTTCGTCGTTGCGGACGAACTGCAGCGCGTTGATCCCCGCGAGGAGTCCCTGCGCACCCGCCTCCTCGTATCCCGAGGTGCCGTTGATCTGGCCGGCGAGGAAGAGACCTTCGACGCCGCGCACCGCGAGCGTCGGCTCGAGTTGCTCGGGATTCACGAAGTCGTACTCGACCGCGTAGCCGTAGCGCGCGATCTTCGCGCCCTCGAAACCCGACAGCGA
This sequence comes from Thermoanaerobaculia bacterium, assembly GCA_035276365.1. GTDB lineage: Bacteria > Acidobacteriota > Thermoanaerobaculia > Gp7-AA8 > Gp7-AA8 > QHVT01. The sequence goes on along the minus strand of DATELS010000241.1, from coordinate 2,773 downwards.
ACGGACGACCGCGTCCTGCACGTCCGGCGGAAGCGAGGTCGAGATCCCATTCAGGTACAGCCACGGATGCTCCAACCCCTCGGGCTCCACGAAGACCTGATGCCGCTCCTTCTCCGCGAAGCGCACGACCTTGTCCTCGATCGACGGGCAGTAGCGCGGACCGGTGGCGGCGATCTGTCCCGAGTACATCGGCGCGCGATGGAGGTTGGCGCGGATGAGGTCGTGGGCGAAGGCGCCGGTGTAGGTGAGCCAGCAGAGGATCTGCGGCTGTTCCAGGCGATCGGTGAGGATGGAAAACGGACGCGGGTGCGCGTCGCCCGGAGCCTCTTCGAACTTCGAGAAGTCGACGGTCGTTTTGTCGATGCGCGGCGGCGTGCCGGTCTTGAGGCGGCCGAGGCGCAGACCAACGGCGCGAAGGGAGTCGGAGAGCGTGTCCGCCGACGCCTCGCCGAACCGGCCGCCGGCGGTCTTGACTTCGCCCGAATGCATGAGCGCGCGAAGAAACGTGCCGGTGGTCATGACCACGGCGCGGGCGGAGAGGCGGGTGCCGTCGCCGAGGACGACGCCGCGGATGGCGTTGCCTTCCTGCACGAGTGAGGAGACGGAGCCTTCGACGATCGTCAGGTTCGGCTCGGCCTCGAGGAGCGCGCGGACGGCGGCGGCGTAGACATCGCGATCGCACTGCGCGCGCGGTCCCTGCACGGCCGGACCCTTCGAGCGGTTGAGCACCTTGAATTGAATGCCGGCGCGGTCGGTCGCCTCGCCCATTAATCCGGCGAGCGCATCGATCTCCTTGACGAGGTTTCCCTTCGCCAGACCGCCTATCGCGGGATTGCACGACATGCGGCCGATGGCGGCGCGCTCCATCGTGACCATGGCCACGCGAGCGCCTCCCCTCGCCGCCACGCGCGCGGCCTCGGCGCCGGCATGGCCGCCGCCGATGACGATGATGTCGAAGGCCGTTTCACGCATGTTCCACGTGGAACGTCACTTGCCGATACAAAACTTTCCGAAGATCTCGGCGAGGATGTCGTTGCGCGTGATTGCGCCAGTCAGTGTGCCGAGCGCGTTGGCGGCACTGTAGAGGTCGACGAGGACGAGCTGCTCATCGCGACCGGACTCGAGCGATTGGAGCGCGGACTGGAGAGCGACCGTACACACGGCCACGGCCGCACGCTGCCGCTCATTGACGAGTGCGCCTTCGGACGCGACGAAGCGCTCGCGAACGAGCTGGTCGAGGCGCGCGAGTAGCGCGTCCATGCCCGCGTCGGTGACGGCGCTAATTGCGAGCTCGTTTGCGGATAGGCGTATGTCTGTCTTTGTGTAAATCAGGAGTGCCTCATTTAATGTAGCGAGCTCGCGGCGATCCTCGTACGTCAAGCCGACGCTCGCGTCGACGAGGTACAACACGAGATCCGCATCGCGTGCGGCCGCGCGTGCTCGTGCGATGCCGATGCCTTCCACGACGTCGTCGCTCTCGCGCAATCCCGCCGTGTCGGCGAGCGTCACCGGCAGTCCGCCGATCTCGATCGTCTCGCGCACGATGTCGCGCGTCGTTCCCGGAATCGGCGTGACGATCGCGCGATCGCTGCCGACGAGCCGATTCAGCAGCGTCGACTTCCCCGCGTTCGGGCGGCCGAGAATCACCGCGTGCAGACCGGTTGCGGTTGCGTGTCCGCGGCGATACGTCTCCGCCATCGCCTCGACTTCGCGCAGCGCGTCGCGCACGCGCGCCGACGCCTCCTCGTGCTGAATGAACTCGTACCCTTCTTCCGAAAAGTCGAGCGCGGCCTCGAGTCGCGAGATGACGTCGAGCAGCGTCGCGCGCACCGCGGACGCCTTGCGGCTCAGCACTCCCTCGAGATTCGACAGCGACAACTTCGCCTGCAGCGCCGTGCGCGAGTTGATGAGATCCGCGATCGACTCCGCCTGCACGAGATCGAGCTTCCCGTTGAGCACCGCACGCTCGGTGAACTCGCCCGGCTCCGCGACGCGCGCGCCAAGGGAAACGCACGCGCCGATCACGCGCTCGACGAGCAGCGGATTGCCATGCAGCGTCAATTCGACGAGATCGTTCCCGGTGAAGGAGTGCGGCGCCGCGTAGCGGATGGCCACGCAGTCATCGAGCAGATCTGCGTCGTGCTGGAGCTGCACATGGGCCGCCTCCCGGATGGGCGGAAGGGTGGCTGGGAGGAGTGCCGCCAGGATGGCGAAGCATCCCGGCCCATCCAGTCGCACGATCGCGAGCGCGCTGCGGCCCATCGGGGTCGCCGGCGCCACGATCGTGTCGGCCGTGCTCACGGCTCCGGCTGCGCTTCCGCGGTCGCGGCTTCGGACGACTCCGGACGGCGCACGATCGCGACGCGTTTGTAGAAGCCTTCGCCGCGCGACTCCGTCGTCACTTCCTCATCCTCGCGCAGCGCCATGTGCACGATGCGCCGCTCGATCGGCGACATCGCCGGCAACAATTCCTCGCGGCCGCCGCGGCGCACGCGCTCCGCGACTTCCTGCGCCCGCTGCTGCAGCTCGCCCACCCGTTTGTCCTTGAACTCCTCGGCATCCAGCTCGATCTCCTTCTCGAGCTTTCTGCCGACAAGCGCTTTGTTCGCCAAAACCTGAATGGCGTCGAGGAGCTCGCCGTGACGATCGATCAGCCGGCGCGTGTCCGCGCCGTACAGCCGCACCATCACATGCTCGTCCTTCTCCTCGGTCCGCACGACGAGATCGAGCTTCGACAACACGACCACGTCTTCGACCCACTCGCGCACGAGCC